>JAZRQN010000001.1:0-4566 GCA_045649855.1 Acutalibacteraceae bacterium
CGTGTTGGCTATCGTGAGGGCGGCGACGCTTCCGAATACGCGATTCCCGAGGGCTTTGTTGGTCCCTTCACCGTGGAAGCTGAGTTCTATCAGCCCACTCTGGATAACCTCAACATGGGTCTGGTTGGCACCTCTGTCAACTTTGAAAGAAGCGGTCTGCGCCACGTACATCGTGTGAACGTGATCGAAGAAGACGGCAAACTGTACATGCTGGCTGACGGCGCGAAAGTTGAAGTTGCCGAATACGGTATGCTGGTTGCTTCCGGTTCTCTGTTGAAAGATCCTGAGGATCTCGACGTGGAAACCGCTGAGCAAAGCAAACACGTGCATCAGTTCATCTGGACTGCTGACAGCGACACCAAGTTCTTCGACCTGTGTGAAGATTACGCTGACATCTCGGTGCACGTTGTGAACATCAAGACTGATAAGTACGACGGCACGAACACCCCGATCCACTCTCGCACTTATGTGAAACTGGCTGACGGCACCATCATCTATGGCGATGTTGCCAGCTACACCTACAACGAAGTTGCAGGCGTGCAGTAAGGAGGATAGTACAATGAAATACGAAACTCCTAAAATGCAGATTGTGGCGTTCGAAGCCAAAGAAAACGTTGCCAATGACAACGAATGGGAATTGGACTTTGGTGATACCATCTCCAACAACAGCATGCCTCAATAAACCGTAAAAAAGACGGTGTATCCAATCGGATACACCGTCTTTTTTTTATGATATAAACTGTACACTGATGCGGGAGGGGGGATCGTATATCAATCCGTTTTGTATACCGTATACTTTCCGGGAGAGACGCCCATTTTTCGTTTGAAAATGGTTTCAAAATATTTCGGGTCAGGGAATCCGCATTTTGCCGCTACCTCATATACCTTATAATATCGTGTTCTGAGAAGTGCACAGGCGTTTTGTAGGCGGCATTTCAAGATGTACTCTTTCGGAGACATGCCGACTTCCTCACGGAATAACTGATAGAGATACGATTCGCTGATATCAGCGGCTTTGGCAATTTCTTTGGCGGATAAGTTCGGGTTGGTATAACGTGCATCGATATACTCGGTTGCAATTTGTAAGGCGATTGCCGCCGTACCGAGCGGGGGCTCGGAAAGTTCTGCGACAATGCGGTAAAAAGTCGAAAAGGTTCGATACTCAAAACCGGGCAGATGACTGTACCATGCTTCCATCAGCTCATCAAACAGACGGCGAATTTCGCTGGGGCGAGCAGGTGTCAGAATGGTTGGTGAGGTCTTGATAGGGTCAGCACAGTCAAATTCCACCGAAATCATCTCTGCAGGTTCACCTTCCAGGCGGCAGGGAACATCAGGCGGCAGATATACAACATCTCCCGCTTTGACTTCGAATGTGCGATCCGAAAGGATATAGCGGAAGCCGTCGGCGATATGATAAGAAATGAGATGCCGACACAACGAGCAAGGTTGATCCGAGCCGAATTGCTCGTTTAGTTTTTCGGGGCTGACTCCCAAAAACAAGCCGGGCGTGGAGCGGACGGCATCGTGTGCATTTCGGTTTTCGGGAACAAATGCCGCACCACGCAGATTGTTGATTCTTTCAAACGGCGCCAAAAACGCAAAACCGCCTCGTGTTGTAACCGTTTCCCAGGTTTTGAGGGTGGAGTGGTATGGGAATGTAGCGGCATCGCAACCAAAGACGATTCCATATCGTCTGAAACTCTGTTCCACACCCACATCGGCATCGAAATCGCCGATAGTTTTCGCCTTGAGGGTCAGCACGCACACGGGACCGCAATCGTTGATGGGAATGCGCCCACAGGTACGGACACAATGCAGATGCCCGCGTTCATTGAGTGCCCAAAACTGCGCAATCGGCGTTAAAATTCCCATCGTGCCACGTTTCAAGTCGGGGAAGTAGTAGCAATCAAAATCCTTTTCCAATTCGTCTACGGATTTCAGTGTTTCGAAATCTAAATCGAGCAGGGTTTCACCATTCGCTGTCAAACGGATATAGCGGAAAGCACCACGTTCGCCCTGTGATGCATCGGATGCCAGCGAAAAACAGCCAAAGGGCGGCTGCGTGAAGGTGAATACAGTGGTGGCATCGGGCATAGCATCGGGAACCATCACTCCTTTATCGCCACGCACAGAAAATGTGAAATTGTGCGGCGTGCCGACACGCATATTCGCCGCTGCGGCGAATGCTTTTGGGTGCCGTCTGGTGTGGTACACTTCTTTGATTCGTACAACGACAGGATCTTGCTGTGCAAACATATTTTTCACCTCTTCTATATTGTAGCATACTTTTTATAGAAATGCAAACTTTTTCATAGTATTGCAGGTTGTCAGTCGGAACGGTGAAATGCTATTCTAAAGGTAGCAAATTATACCCATTCGAGGGGAATTGCTTTCGGATGGAGTGAAAGGGAGGAAAACACTATGCGTATCAAAAAACTTGGCGCACTGCTCTTGTCGGTGGTTATGCTCATCGGCATGCTGTCCGTTGGTTTTGTGATGCCTGCATCCGCTGAGGAAACCGACGTGGAAATCTTCCATGCGGATTTCAGAAAAAACTCCGGCGGTGACGGCAATGCATTTATCAACAACAACAAAAACGGCGTGCGCGACTACCTGCTTTCCAAATTTGCGTTCTATCGCAATCAGGAAGGTATGTACTTCGAGCGTCCGCTCGTAAACGGCTATGTGGCGGATGCGGAGGGTAACTCCATCACCGCACAGAATGCGTCCAAAACCACCAAGCCGTATGCCCCCGACACCGGTATTGCGATGGACGGCACGTACATCGACTACACCGGCAACGGTGCTGGCCCCTTCTCGCAGTGGGCATTGGAATGGAACGAGCTTTTCTGTATCGACAGAAGCACCACCGATCTTGATGTGTATCGCAACTCCAACTGGATGTATGTGAAAGACGCAAACGGCGATCTGGCAAATCTCAAAAACTTCCGCTTGGAAGTGCTGTTCCTCTATGACCCCGCTTGGGGCAATAACACCACCTTTGCTGTGCTGTTCCGTGGCAACACTGCGGGTAACCCGCTCGGTACCGACAATCAGCAGCTGTTCTCGCTCTATCCGGCTCAGAGCAGCGCTTACCTTGGCAACAACTTTGTGCGCAACTCTACCCAGCACAATCTGGAAACCGAGACCATGGCAAAGGGCTGGCACATTGCTGTCATCGAAGTGGTCGGTGACAAAATGACCGCTACCATCACCACCGAAGCCGGCAATCCGATCTTCTCCACTACCCAGACGCTGAACGTTCTGGACAGCGGCTATCTGGGTATTGGCGGTTCTCTGCGCGGTATGGCGTATCGTGACATTAAAGTTACTCGTCTTGATAAAGACGGCAACGCCATTGATTTTAGCGACGAAAACGACGGCTGGGATTTCTATGCGAGCGTCCACGACAAAGGCATCTTCCGTGATTCCCTCCAGTGGATGATGGGCAATGACGCCGCTATTCTCGGTTACTACCGTGACAACGGCAACCGCGATTTTTCTTGGCTCCAAAAGGTGAACTCCGACAAGAATTTCTGGTTCCTCAATGAAATGAACGCTGAAAATGCGTATGATGCCAGAATCCTGTCTGAATTGAACGCCAAATTCGATTTGAGCTTCGAAGGTCAGGGCTGGGCACGCACTGCCGGCAAACCGTTGGAGACGCAGTTCACCGGTCATTCCCAGTCGGGTACTGCGCGTTTGGCATTGTACAACGGTCGTTACATCAACGCAGTATACAGTGTGCAGGGTACCGACGGTCAGAACAACATCCAGAAAGCGCTCGCTCTTCGTCCCAAGAAGGCGGACGGCTCTGCTTGGCAGGTCAAGAACTTTGAAACCACCTTTATTTTGAACTTCAACGCCGCTCAGGCTACCTCTGCGACCGCGTTCTATTTCCGTGCGCAGAATGCCAACTCCTTCGCTTCCGGCGCTGCTGCCAGCGCGATCGTATTTAGCCCGAAGGGTTATCAGTTGTTCGACGGTGCCGGCCCCGGCAACAAATACGATTACAATGCATACACCGCTTGGAACGGCGGCGCTATCAGTGCTGTTCGCGTGTACGTCAAAGTGGTGGACACCCAACTGGTGCTGAAAGCGACTTCCATTGATGGCACCACCGTGTATGCGGATACCACCAAAACTATCACCGATGGCAATGCAGGTTATCTGTACTACACCCTCATCAATGGCAACAATGCGATTGGTGAAATCGCGATGAGCGAAGTTACCGCGCCTGTACACGAGTGTGATTTCGCAGAAGCGAAATACGACGAGAATAACCACTGGAACGAGTGCTCCTGCGGCGAAAAAGCTGACGTAGCGGCTCACGAATTCGAGAACGACTGCGACACCACTTGCGACTGCGGCTACACTCGTACCATCACGCACGACTACGCAACTCCGAAATTCGACGAGAACAACCATTGGAATGAATGTGCTTGCGGCGAAAAAGCCGACGTAGCGGCTCACGTGTTTGAGAGCGACTGCGACACCACTTGCGACTGCGGCTACACTCGTACCATCACGCACAACTTCGCAACTACCGAGCATGATGCGGAT
>JAZRQN010000002.1:0-9895 GCA_045649855.1 Acutalibacteraceae bacterium
TTGCTTTTTGACGTCTGTTTCGGTTTTGTTTTTATACGTGGCATAATGCTGCACCTCCTTGTAGCACAACACTATACCGTCATATCTCTGAAAAGTCCAGTTTTTTCAAACTATCAATCGAGAACTTTGCTACGAATCAGAGCGTTATATAAAATATCTATTATTCTTTCGGAATAATGTTCAAACAGAAGCGCCCAGGTATCCGATTCTACAAAAGGGAGCACTTTCCCATCGGGAGCCTCCAAACAATAGCTATATGCCTCGCGATGGGTCATAATATTTCTTATTTCGCGAATACCATAATTTTTGTTGTCAAAGAAGTCTTTTTCATCTTCTGTCAAAACGCCTGCTCCTGTTAATGCTCTTATATCCTGATTGAAATTCTCATTGAAGTTTTCTCGTAGTGATTTAAATATCAATTCCACGGCATTAAAAATAACTACTGTTGCAGCATATCCCTCGCCGCTGTCATATAGTCTAAAAGACGTAAAAAGCATATCGCCGTAATAATGAGAATATTGCCATATACACTCAATCTTATCCTTTGTTGTCATAGTAATATCCTTTCTTTCAACTATAATAATCACATAACAATTGTGTGATCATTATACCATTAAAATATTATATAATCAATGTCTATTACAAAAATGCGGTTTTTAGCACCCCATTGATTTTTAAACAAAAATAATATATAATATTATATTGAGTACGTGTCGAAAGTTGGTGAAATGATGAGGGTTGCCAGTTTATTTGCCGGAATTGGTGGAATATGTTTGGGTTTTAAACAAGCGGGATTTGATATTGTTTGGGCAAATGAACGTGATGCTGCAGCGTGCAAAACTTATCGTTTTAATTTCGGCGATTCCTATCTTCGAGAGGGAGATATTCGAAATATTCAGGCAAAAAACATTCCTGACTTTGATGTGCTTACCGCAGGTTTTCCGTGCCAATCGTTCTCTACCGCCGGATTCAAAAAGGGGTTTCGTGATCCAAGGGGGAATCTGTTTTTTGAAATTATCCGCATTGTGGAAGAAAAACGCCCCCGGATTATTTTGCTTGAAAACGTTGAAAATATTGTCGAACACGATAACCAAAAAACTTTTTTGACCATTTTCAATTCACTATCAGAGTGCGGTTATGATGTGAAATACAGAACATTGCAGCCGTTTGATTACGCCGGTATTCCACAGAGGAGAAAAAGGGTCTTTATCGTTGCTTTTCGGGATATCGATGATTGTGATGCGTTCTCATTCCCTAAAGAAATGGAAGAAAAGCAAGCAATAGATAGGATTATTGATTTTTCGCAAAAGCAACACACATCTTATTATTACGAAAATAATCATCCTTCGTATCCCGAGCTTGAACAGAAAGCTAAAATCGGAAAGATTTACTCTCTAAAAAATGACGGCTCGGTATACTGTTCAGGAACGCTGTGCCCAACGTTAATAGCGGGTATGGGTAAATTCCCCGATAGAATTCCTGTTGTTAAGGATAATTACGGAATAAGGCGTCTCACGATTAGAGAGTGTTTGCGTTTTCAAGGTTTTCCAGAGAACTTCAATATCTCCCGTGAAAATTCAATAGAAGATGCATACAAACAGATTGGAAACTCGGTCTGTGTGCCAATAGTTAATAGAATTGCTATCGAAATTGCAAAAGTGCTTGAAAGGAAGGTGCTATAATGAATAATGCGTTTTTAGGGATGACAATTCAAAAATATATCTGCCAGAAATATGATGTGCCTACGCACCCCAATGCAGTGGCTCAATTTACATCCAGCTATAACAAAGATTACGAACCTAGTCTCGACGAGTTGACGAACGCTATTTTCAAGGATATCGGTACAACACCAACACAGTGTTTAACATTTGCCCCCTCTGCTAAGGGCAAGGAAACTTTATCTCCCCATAATTTCCTTTTGGAAAACGGAGCAACCTTATCTATAAGAACCAACAAAACCGGGGACAAAGTTGCGCCGAGAGTAGTTGGTCAATGTGGCTTATTCGTATTCAATGCGTTTTTCTCGGAACTTGCCGGGTTTGAAATTGAGGACAAGGAGCAAATTAAAGGAGTTGTTCTTAAAAGTATTCACCGAATGATTCCCACATTTCTGGATTATCTCTTTGTTTCAGACTATACCGTTTGGGTGAGATACGATGATGGCGAATACAGTTATACTGTTTTTGATCGAAATCAGTTCGTAGATATCGAAACCGAGCGTGAGCATTTCACCTTCACCAAAGACGGTGCTGCGTGGAACGAAAGTACTACTTTAAAATACAAAGGCATTTCTATTGCTGAAATTCAGATTCATAAGAACCGAACATTTAAGTTCCGCTTCATTATGAAAGCAATGCAGAAGTTCTTGGTTGAAGCCAAAATGACAACCGAGACCTTCGGAATGACCGCTGAAAAAACGATTTGTGATATCTTTGGACTGTCATACCCAGCTAATTTCAAAACCAGGTGTTCTGCACGTTTACAAGAAGAAATCACAGCTACTGTAAAGGCAGCATTCACTGAATTGCCGGATGCTATAAAGCACACCGGTTCTGAAAAGGGAGAGCGTGGGAAAGAAAGCAAGTGTTCTTACGACTTTGTTCTTGCCGGACAGAAAACGCTGTCACTAAAAACCAATACAGGAAAGATGGTGTGTCCACCGGAAGTTGGACAGCCCGGGGCAGAAACTTGTTATTTGTATTTCAAGCATCTAACCGACGCTACAGAGATGACAGGTGATGTATTTAAGGAAATGGTGCTGAGTCGCATCGCTGAAATGATGCCAATTTACGTAGAGCATCTTCTGGATTCGGATTACCTTTTGTGGATTTATAAAAAGAAAAATTCCTACGAATATAAAATCTTTAACTCGGATTTTGCTAAAAATATGGTGTGGGATGGCGGTGCCTTTACCTTTACCAAACCGACCATTGAAGAATGGAACGAAAGTAACACTTTGAAGTACAATGGTATTTCTATTGGTGAGTTCCAGATTCATAAGGCAAGATCTTGCTTCAAGTTCCGTTTTAATATGGAGAATTTTGAGAAGGTTATAAAGGGAGTGTGAAAAAATGAAAGGCAGAATGTTTGTCGTAAATAGCGATACATTGACCAGTACAACGGCCTCGATGATTGCATCAATTTTTACGCCAAAACCAACAGGTGAGAAGTGGTTAAGTACTATATCTGATATAATGGCTGATATGTTGCAAATTGAAATTGGCGATTATATATTTTTGTGGGAAACAAGTAGCGAGTCGCAAAAAAGTCGTATTCACGGTGTATATAGGGCTATCTCAAAGCCGTATTATGAATGTGCATCTGCAAAGGATAGCGCGCCATTTAAAATACATATAGAAAAAGCCTATGATTTTGAAAATCCAATAGATGAATACGATGTTCTTAATTGTCCATATATAAAGAGTAGTATGTGGACTATCGTTGGCAAAAAAGTAAAGGGAAAATCGCGAGGAACATCACCGCTGTCCCAAGAAGAAGTTAAAAATTTAATCACATTGCTTATCGGAAAAAATCCAAATTATTCATTCATTAAGTTTGATGAGGCGAGGTGCATTGATGTTGCAAATGCATTAAATATCGATTATTCAAAGAAAGGGAAAAATACGAAGCCAAAAAGTTTGTCTTCAATGCATCCCAATGACCTTTTCTTTTTCAATGAATCAGGCAACGTATATTATGAAAAAATTATCGAAACTATTTTGAATCAAGAAATGACCAGCAAAAACAAAACTCTTTTTGAGCAAATCGGAATAGATGTAGATAAGGTTATATGGTATAGCAATTATTTGCCTTACAGCATTGAACAATCCGAAATGGATTATGTTATTATTGAATCAGAGGACGGCTTTACGGCTACGAAGATATATTTGTTGGAACTTATGATGCCACAAATTGATGAGTCGCATATTAAGCGTACACTGGTGTATAGTAAATGGTTAAATGATACATTGGCATTAGGGACAAATTTTGTCCAACCTATTTTAATCGCCGGTGAGTGTTACGACTTCATAAACGGAGAAACGGATGGGCGTAAAATCAATGCATTTAAGAATAGAAAGGCAATAATAGAAGAAAATGAAGCTAAGTATGGATTGAACCCTATGAAAATATATCAGTATGATTTTTCAGGTTCATCGCCAACTTTTATTAAAAAAAGATAAAAATGCGGAGAGGATTATTCCTCTTCGCATTTTTCTATTGCCTTCATAATTGCTATGCCAATTGCTTTCCCAAGAAGTGCCGGAACAGCGTTGCCGATCTGCACCAACTGCCATTTCTTTGAACCCTTGAAAATAAAATCATCAGGGAACGATTGTAATGCAGCCAATTCTCTTGGAGTGAGAACTCTTGGTAGTCTTGGATGAATGTTAACGCCGCCGTGGTTTTCCTTGACCGTACAGGAAGGTTTATCCCACGGTGATTTTTTCCAGGCATCTGAATAATTGCCGTATAAGCTCTGTCCCTCGGGCAGGGCTTTTATTTGTTCAATCATTTTATCGGAATGCCTTGTGAAAATATGGTTGATTTGCTTGTTTTCAGGAATGGACATAAATCTCTTTATACCTTCCCCCAAAGTAACGTAATTATCAGGGGAATATATCGGCTTAGGATGATAGTTAGTTAAACCGTGTCGGTTACCGATGAAAATAACTCTTCTTCTGATTTGAGGAACACCATAATCGGCGCTGTTCAAAACAGTAACATTAATGTCATACCCAGCCTCTTTGTAATCGCTGATGATTTTAGCTTCGACTTTTCCACCGAGCATCGAGCGTAGCCCCTCAACATTTTCCATTACAACGAAATCCGGCTTTATGTGTTTGACAATTTCAAGCATTTCAAGATATAAGCTGTTTCTCGGGTCGGTCACCACACGGTGCCCCGCCATACTGAATCCCTGGCAAGGGAATCCGCCAACAATTAGGTGTACGTGCTTGTCAGCAATAGAATCATAAAGTTCTTGTTTAACGGATGCTTCACGGATGTCTCTTGTCTGTACGTTTTCGTTGAAACCTTTTTGCTCAACGAAGTTATATTTATATGTATCTACAGCTTCCGGCATTATTTCAACAGAACCTATGGGGGTAAAACCAGCCATAGTCAAGCCACAGCTAAGGCCACCTGCGCCGGAGAAAAGGTCGATAAAATTTAATCCATTACGATAGTTGATATTAGACCAGCCATCAAAAACCCAACGATCAGTAATATCGATCCAATTAACGGCATCCGAACCTTGCTCTTCAACAATGGTTTCGTTAAAGATATTATCCTTTTCCGGGTCCAAATCGGATATTAACCATCTGCTGTAATTTTCTTTGGTAATGCGATAACAGTTACCAATCTTTTCTGCTTTGAGTTTCCCGGCAGCAATATGCCTTCTTATAGTCTTTTGGCTTTGCCCGGACATCTCGGCAACTTCTGCGATAGAATAGATTTCCATAGTCTTCTCCATCCTTTTAAACTATGTGTCCATTATACATGTTTTTTGTCCAATAGTCAAGAGGTTATTAAAAAATATCTTAAATCCACTTGAAAAGGCCGTTTGTTTTCGGTATTCGTTTACGGGAGCTTTACTCGTTTACGGGATGTTTGCTCGTTTACGGGAGCAAGTATTCGTTGCCGGGCAGAGGGCGAAAGTGCCGATTTTTGGTATTTTTCGGTAATGAGGTAACCTTATATCTCCGATACAATTTTAGTACAAAGCCCTATTTTTACAGCGCCTTGTACAAACAAAAGCACTTATAACAGGTGAAAAAGCACAAAAAATTAAGGTTGATTCGTTTTGAATCAACCTTAATGAGTATTGGTCGAGATGACAGGACTTGAACCTGCGGCATCCTGCTCCCAAAGCAGGCGCGCTACCAACTGCGCCACATCTCGATATATTCAGTTAACCCTGCGGCATCCTCGGCTTCGCCGCCTCTCGCGGTGCCCGAAATGATTTGCTCGCTGACCGCATCGCATCATTTCGACCGCTACGCCAAAGTCGCCCTCCCTGTATCACCCGCAGGGTGCGGTCGGGCTCTTTGCCCAAAGCAGGCGCGCTACCAACTGCGCCACATCTCGATATATTCAGTTAAACCTGCGGCATCTTTTGAATGCAACATACGTATTGTAAGCCAAATGGGACGGTTTGTCAATGGGTTTGGTGCGAGGGCGTGCGAAATTTATAATTGTAATACGGCGGTGGTTCGGGTATAATAGTTGGGCAGTCAATTTATGCTACAGGTGATAGTATGACAGTTTTTGAAACGATCTATGAAGTTGTAAAATCCATTCCCAAAGGACGTGTGGCAACCTACGGACAGGTGGCGATGCTGGCAGGCAATCCGCGCTGGGCGCGGGTGGTCGGGTATGCGTTGCACGTCAATCCTGCGCCGGGTGTGATCCCGTGCCACCGTGTGGTCAATCGCGAAGGGCGGGTTGCACCTGCGTTTGCGTTTGGCGGTGAAGAGGTACAACGGCAGTTGTTGGAAGCCGAGGGGGTCATTTTCGAGGCGGACGGACGGGTGGATCTCAAAAAATACGGTATTTTTGCGTGATAGATTTTGACATTTCCCGACAAATGTTGTATAGTAATAAAGTTAAGGGGGCGAGAGTATGCGACATGTTTTCGTGATGAACGACAATGCCGGAAAAAGCCATTTGGCGGCAGTGCTGGAGCAGGAATTGCAACGGTATGCCGATACGATTTCCTATGAGATTTATCGCACCGCAGCGTCCAAAGACGCAACCCGTTTTGTGCGTGCGTACTGCGAAGAACACGCGGATGAACAGGTTCGTTTTTATGCTTGCGGCGGTGATGGCACTTTGCAAGAGGTGGCAAGCGGTATTGTTGGTTTCGCCAATGCTTCCATGAGCGCATACCCTTGCGGCAGCGGCGATGACTTTGTGAAATACTACGGTGGAAGTGAGCGTTTCTTACAGTTGCCCGCTCTGTTGCAAGCGGAGGAGAAAGAAATCGATCTCATCCACATCGACGATGCGCATCACGCAATCAACGCCTGCCACTTTGGCTTGGACAGCGTGGTAGCGGTACATATGAACAAAATCCGCCACAAAAAGATCATCGGCGGCAAACGCGCGTATCCCGTCAGTGTCGCTCGTGCGCTGATCTGCGGCATGCGCACCCGTGTAACCGTTACGGTGGACGGCGAAGTGCTCAACCCCAAGGGAGAAATCTTGCTGTGCACGGTGGCAAACGGACAGTATGTCGGCGGTTCTTACCGCTGTGCACCGTTGTCCGAGAATGATGACGGATGGTTGGAGATTTGTTTGGTGAAACCGCTGTCCCGTTTTACCTTCCTCACCCTGATGAACGCCTACAAAGAAGGACGGCATTTGACGGATCCTCGTTTTGCAAAATATGTTACCTATCGCCGCGGAAAGTGCGTGCAAATTTCGTCTCCTGACCCGAAGTTCGCGTGTGCACTGGACGGCGAGATTATCTACAGACAGGAAATTTGCGCGACCGTGGCGGAGAAAGCGATCCGCTTTGCGGTGCCCGCACAGAAAACAGAAACAAAGAAGGAAACAACGACGGTATGAAGATCGGAAAAGAATTGCGCGGCACGATTTTGTTGCTGATTGCCGCGTTTTTGTGGGGAAGCACCTTCGTGGCGCAGAGTTACGGCGCTGACAAGGTTGGTCCCTTTACATACTTGTGTTTGCGTTCAGTGCTGGGATTTGTGGTATTGTTACCGCTGGCATCGATACGTGTTTGCACGACACCAAAAGCGGACAGAAAACCGCGCTTATTATTGCTGGGCGGTATCGCTTGCGGTATAGCGTTGACCGTACCATCCTTTTTGCAGCAGTTGGGTATGGCGGACACATCGGCAGGCAGTGCAGGGTTCATTACCGCGATGTACATCCTGTTAGTGCCGATTTTCAGTTTGTTTTTGGGCAAGAAGATGCCGCTGCTCCTGTGGGGCTGTGTGGGCATTGCGATTGTCGCGTTGTATTTGTTGACCGTTCAAGAGGGGTTGACGATCGGATTTGGCGATTTGATGGTGCTGTTGTGCGCCGTGTTTTTCGCGATCCACATTCTGGTGGTTGACTACTTCTCGCCGAAAGTGGACGGTGTTGCACTGTCTTGTATCCAGTTTCTGATTGTAGCGGTGTTGACGGTTGTGCCGATGCTGGTGATTGAAAAACCGGATGTGCAGACCGTGTTGTCGGCGTGGTTGCCGATCGCATACGCAGGCGTGCTGTCCAGCGGCGTGGCGTATACATTGCAGATTGTCGGTCAAAAATATACCCGTCCTACCGTCGCGTCCCTTGTGATGAGTCTGGAATCGGTATTTGCGGTGTTGTCCGGCATGTTGGTGTTGCAGGAAATTCCCACACTCAAGCAGGGTTTGGGATGTGTGTTGATGTTCGTTGCGATCATATTGGCACAGTTGCCGGATTTTAAAAAGAAAACCGCAATCGAAAATTGACAAAGATATTTGTTGATGTTATGATAGCAACAAAGTTTTTTGGAGGAAATTACATGCTCGAATTACGAAACGTATCCTTTGTTGTAGAGAACGAACAAGGAGAAAAAAAGAACATTCTCAAAAATGTTTCTTTGACGATAGATGAACGCTTTGTGGCGATTACCGGTCCGAACGGCGGTGGCAAATCCACCCTGGCAAAAGTGATTGCCGGTATCTACGAACCCACCGAGGGACAGATTCTGTTCAACGGCGTGGACATTACCCATAAAAGCATCACCGAACGTGCGCGTATGGGTATCAGCTATGCGTTCCAACAGCCCGTCCGTTTCAAAGGTCTGACCGTCAAAGATCTCATCACGTTGGCGGCAGGCAAAGAACTGTCGGTGGGCGAGATTTGTGCGTACCTGTCCGAGGTGGGTCTTTGCGCGCGCGATTATGTCAACCGTGAGATCAACGCGAGTCTGTCCGGTGGCGAACTCAAGCGTATTGAGATCGCTATGATCATGGCGCGTGGCACCGAACTGACCGTATTTGATGAACCGGAGGCAGGTATCGACCTTTGGAGTTTCAACAATCTCATTCAGGTGTTTCAGAAAATGTACGAGAAAAACAGCGGCTCTATTTTGATCATTTCGCATCAGGAGCGCATTCTCAATATCGCGGACAAGATCATCGTGGTTGCAAACGGTGAGGTCAGCAAGATCGGCACCAAAGACGAAGTGCTGCCTGCTCTGTTGCAAGCCGAAAGCGTCTGCTCGGTGCTGACCGAAAAGCTGTAAGGAGGGGAGACGGTGAACAATATTCAAAAGAAACTGCTGGGTGAGATTGCAGATCTGCATGACGTGCCTGCAGGAGCATATAATATTCGTGCCAACGGTGAGTCGGCAGGTCGCCGCTCCACCGCGAACATCGAGATCATCACCAAAGAGGACAAGCCGGGCATTGACATTCGCATTGCTCCCGGTACAAAAAATGAAAGTTTGCATATTCCCGTTTTGTTGACCGAAACAGGCATCAAAGAAACGGTGTACAATGATTTTTATATCGGCGATGACGCGGACGTGGTGATTGTCGCAGGCTGCGGCATTCATAACGCAGGCGATGATGCGTCCGAACACAGCGGTATTCACAGCTTTTTCGTGGGCAAGAATGCTCGTGTGAAATACGTGGAGAAACATTACGGCGATGGCGATGGCAACGGCGAACGCATTATGAACCCCACCACGGTGGTGCACATCGCGGAGGGCGGTTATATGGAGATGGAAACCGCGCAGATCAAAGGTGTGGACTCCACTAAACGTGCGACCCGTGCGACCATCGAAAAGGACGGCACGCTGGTCATTCGCGAGAACATTATGACCCACGGCAAACAGTTTGCCGAAACCGATTTCGAGGTGGACCTCAACGGTGAAAACAGCGGTGCACACGTGGTG
>JAZRQN010000003.1:0-7999 GCA_045649855.1 Acutalibacteraceae bacterium
GTCGGTTTCTGCTCGACCGCAGGTGCGGCAGGCACGCCTGCTTTGAGCGCGCCCTCCAACGCCGCGATACGACGCAACAACGATTCGTTGGAAGTATCCAAATCGGGACTGGACAGGCGCAGTACCGCCATCTCCATTTCCACTCTGCGAGAAACGCCGCCACGCAGACGGTCCAGCGTTTCCTGCAACACGGTCAGGTTTTGCAATACGGTGGCAGGGGCGATTTTTCCTGCCGCTTCGCGCAACTGATCCCATTCCGCGGCGGATGCCACGATGAGGTCGCGCGGATCTTTGACCGTTTGCACGATCATCAGATTGCGGTAGTGTTCCACCCACTCGGCACACAGCCGTTCCATATCTTTTGAACCGCGATACAAGGTATCCAGCATCGCAAGTGCGGCGGCGGTATCACCGCTGATCACCGCATCGGTCAGATCATACAAATATGCCGTGCCTGCCATACCCGTCGAATCGGACACCACCTGCGCGGTGATCTCGTTCGATCTGGACACGCACTGGTCAAGGAGCGACAACGCATCACGCATCGCACCGTCCGCAAGACGAGCCAGCAACAAAGCGGCATCGTCGGTTACGGTAAAGCCTTCTTCTGCGGCGATATGCTGAATGCGGCCTGCGATGTCCGCAGGCGAAATGCGCCCAAAGTCAAATCGCTGACAACGGGACAAAATGGTGGCAGGCAGTTTGTGTACTTCGGTGGTAGCCAAAATGAAGATAACGTGTGCAGGCGGTTCTTCCAACGTTTTGAGCAACGCGTTGAACGCACCCTGAGAGAGCATGTGCACCTCGTCGATGATGTACACACGATAGGTGGCGGCGGCAGGGGTGAAACTCACCTCTTCACGCAGTTCACGAATGCTGTCCACACCGTTGTTGGAAGCGGCGTCGATTTCGGTAACGTCCAGAATGGAGCCGTCGTCAATGCCGCGGCAGATCTCGCACTCGTTGCACGGATCGCCGTCTTTGGGGTGCTGACAGTTGACCGCTTTCGCCAAGATTTTGGCGCAGGTGGTCTTACCCGTTCCGCGACACCCCGTAAACAAATAGGCGTGTGCCAAACGGTTGTTTTTTACCTCGTTGCGCAGAGCGGTGGTTACCGTCTCCTGACCGCTCACATCCGAAAAAGTCTGCGGACGGAACTTGCGATATAACACCTGGTACATACTGTCACCTCACAAAATAAATGCCGCATACGCTCGGGCATACGGACGGACAGGCGGACTGCGGCGCACGGAAGCAGCTGCTTAATGCTGCTCGGTTCCCCGCCTGACATGGTCCACAACGCACCGACGCGCAGGATCCATCCGACCGTATGCCTGAAAGCATGCGGCGTTTGTTCTTATATTATATAAAAAGTTGCCCACATTGTCAACAGAGGAAAACGGGGTTTTTACACCGATTTTTTCCGCTCGTTTGGAAAAAATCAAAAACCTCCGTGCAAGCACGGAGGTTAGATCATTAGCCTCAATTAAGCGTTAGCTTTTTTAGCGAGGGCGGACTTTTTCCTTGCAGCAGTATTTTTGTGCAGGAGACCCTTCGCAACAGCCTGGTCGATCTTTTTGATCGCAGCCTTCACAGCAGCTTCTTTGTTCTCACCGGTTTCGATAGCAACATTCGCATGTTTGATCTCGGTTCTCAGAGCAGAACGAGCAGCCTTGTTCTTCTCGGTTTTGGCAGCGATAACCTTCACGCGCTTTTTGGTGGATTTAATATTGGGCATGGTCACACCTCCTAAATCCATAATTCTAAATCACGCACTAGACATATTAGCACCCTTTTTCAAAAAATGCAACTGTTTTTTTCGGAATATTGAAATTTTTTTCGTAAACACTGGTAAAAACGATAAAAAAGGTGATATTTTTATGCAATTTCGTACAGATTTGACCCTGGAAGCGGCACAAAACACCGAACATCTTTCGGATACCGACTGCCAAACGACCACGTTTTCCGAAAACGGCATTACCGTTACCACCCATACGCTGCTCTCCGACCGCGCGGTTTCGCTGTTGTCAAAACCCAAAGGTCAATACGTAACCCTCGAACTCCCACCGCTCACCGACGATGAGAAACAGCTGTTGGAGGGGGCAGATCTGCTCGCACGATCGCTCACGCCGCTTCTGCCAAAGGAGGGTACGGTGCTGGTGGTGGGACTGGGCAACCGCGCCATCACCCCCGACGCACTCGGCCCGAAAGCGGCGGATATGACCCTCGCCACCCGACATATTGAGGGGGAATTCGCCAAAAGCGTGGGACTCGCCGATCTGCGTTCCACCGCCGTGTGTATCCCCGGTGTACTGGGGAAAACGGGGGCGGAAAGTGTGGAGATCATAGGCGGTATTTGCAGTGCACTGCGCCCTGCCGCCGTCGTTGCGATCGATGCGCTCGCCGCGCGCAGTGTCAGCCGTCTGGGGTGTACCGTTCAGCTCACCGATACGGGCATCGCTCCCGGCGCAGGGGTGGGCAACCGCCGTAACGCGCTCTCCGCTGCAACGCTCGGCATTCCCGTCATCGGCATCGGCGTACCCACCGTGGTGGATGCGAGCGTGATTGCCGCCGAATGCACAAACACCCCCGATGCCGTCCGCTTGCCGGACGAAATGGGCACACTCATCGTAACGCCAAAAGAAATTGACCTGCTGATCCACCGCGCGGCACGGCTGATCGCCGCAGGCATTCACGGGGCACTCCACCCCGACTATTCCCCCTTGGAACTCATTTCGCTGGCGGTGGGGTGATATATATAAGGTATATATATAAAAGAGAACCGCAGTAAATTTCAAAAAAATGTTTGACAAGTGAAAAAATGTATGATACACTAGGCGATGCCGCATGTAGCGGGTTTAAATAAGTGCGCCCAAAAGCGCCACCCGACGCAGCGAGTCTATAGAAAAGGCAGGTACAGCCAATGTACGCTATTATCGAAACCGGCGGCAAGCAGTATAAAGTGGCGAACGGCGACGTTCTGTTCATCGAAAAGCTGGATGCCGCAGAGGAAACCTCTGTCGAGTTCAAGCAGGTTATCGCCCTGCACACCGGCAAGACCCTCAAGGTCGGTACCCCCTACGTCAAAGACGCAGTCGTTACCGCGAAAGTTCTCAAGAACGGCAAAGGCAAGAAGATCAACGTCTTCACCTACAAACCCAAGAAGGGTTCCAGCCGTAAGCTTGGTCATCGTCAGCCCTACACCAAGGTGCAGATCGAATCCATGGAGATCGTGAAGCCCGCTAAGGCTGCAGACAAAGCGGAGTAATTCGGATGATAAAAGCGACGTTTCGGTTTGCCGATGGCCACATCAAAGGGTTCACCCTTTGCGGTCATGCCGGCATGGGAACTGCAGGGAATGATATTTTGTGCGCGGCGGTGTCCGGCGCGGCATATATGACGGCGAATACGCTGACAGAAGTATGCGGTGCAAAAGCGGATATTGCGGTGGACGACGGTATGATGTCCCTCACTCTCGCCGAAAGCGATCAAACCATCCAAAAGGTTCTTGAAGGTTTTCTCCTGCACATGAATGGGTTGCAGGAACAGTATCCAAAACGGATACAGGTACTAAAAACGGAGGTGTAAGTTATGTTGAAAATCAATCTTCAGCTGTTTGCTCATAAGAAGGGCGTCGGTTCTACCAAGAACGGCCGTGATTCCGAGTCCAAACGCCTTGGCGTGAAACGCGCCGACGGTCAGTTCGTTCTCGCGGGCAACATCCTGGTGCGTCAGCGTGGTACTCACATCCATCCCGGCAACAACGTCGGCATCGGCTCTGATGATACCCTCTTTGCGACCATCGACGACACCGTGCGCTTCGAGCGCGTGGGCAAAGATCGCAAACGCGTCAGCGTGTACGCTGTGGAGCAGTAATCCGCGGTTTTGACACATTAGAAAACGCCCACTACGGTGGGCGTTTTTTATTTTGAGCGAATCCTGCTTCACGGTTTTTGTTGCATTCTCCCTTTGAATGCGGTATACTAAAATTTGTAGTATCGAATTTCCATCTCTCCGTAAAAATCGGATTTTTCGGATGATCGCAAGGCGATGGCGAAAAAACCATTTTACAAAACCTATCGTAAAAATAGGATTTTTTGTTTGTGGCAAGGCACGCGAGCGACGGCATACTTTTTGTATGTCGAACGAGCGTAACGCCGCCATCAAGCGAAAAAGACATTTTTACCAACCATTACACTGAAAAGGAGTGTATTTTTACTTTGTTTGTAGATAAGGCTATAATCAGTGTTCGTGCCGGCGACGGCGGTCATGGCGCGGTGGCGTTTCACCGCGAAAAGTTTGTGGCGGCAGGCGGTCCTGACGGCGGCGACGGCGGCAGAGGCGGTAACATCGTGTTCACGGTAGACACAGGTCTGAACACCCTGTCCGATTTCCGTTATAAACGCAAATACGTCGCAGGCAACGGTCAGAACGGCGGCACCAATCGCTGTTCGGGCAAGCGCGGCGAAGATCTCATCATCGCTGTTCCCGAGGGCACTCTCATTTATGATGAGGAAACCGGCAGACTGATGGCGGATATGCACGAGGGTACACCCTTTATCGCCGCAAAAGGCGGCAAGGGCGGCTGGGGCAACAACCATTTTGCCACCCCCACCCGTCAGGTGCCCCGTTTCGCCAAACCCGGCGTACCGGGCGAGGCGCTCAAACTGCGTTTGGAACTGAAACTGCTCGCTGACGTGGGCCTCATCGGTTTCCCGAACGTGGGTAAATCCTCTCTCATCTCGGTGGTGAGCGAGGCAAAACCCCAGATTGCCAACTACCACTTCACCACCCTCACCCCCGTTCTCGGCGTGGTGCGTGTGGCGGAGCGCAACTCGTTCGTGATGGCGGATATCCCCGGTATCATCGAAGGCGCGGCAGAGGGTGTCGGTCTGGGACACGAATTTTTGCGACACATTGAACGCTGCCGCTTGCTGGTACACGTCGTGGACGTGGCAGGCAGCGAGGGACGCGATCCCATCGCGGATTTTGATGCGATCAATAAAGAGCTCACGGAATTTTCCGCCGATCTCGCAGAACGCCCGATGATCGTTGCAGGTAACAAATGCGATCTGGCAACCGACGAACAGTTGGCGGCTTTTGAGGCGGAAATGCAAAAACGCGGCCTGCCCTACTTCCCCATGATGGCGGCAATCGCTCACGGCACGGAAGAAATCGTCAAAGCGTGTGCCGAGGCACTGTCCAAACTGCCGCCCGTGCGCCGTTTTGAAGCGGAAGCGATCACCCTGCCGGATGCAGACAGTTTCACCGACCGTACCGTTTCGGTGCACGTCGAGGGGGACATCTACTGCGTGGATGCACCGTGGCTGTTGCAGGTGATGCGCGGTGTGAACTTCGACGATGCCGAATCGCTGCAGTATTTCGAGCGTGTGTTGCGCTCGGGCGGTGTCATTGATGCGCTGGAAAAAGCAGGCATCGAAGAGGGCGACACCGTTTCTATCTACGATTTCGAGTTCGAATTTGTGTATTGATTCTCGCCTCTCTCCGCAGAGGGAGCCGTTATTTCTTTTGAAACAGGTGTATTATGAACAGATGGATTGACAAGGAAGTTGACACCAAAGAATTGAGCCCCCTGACCCTCGCACTCATCGGCGACGGTGTGTACGAAATGATGGTGCGTGAAATGCTGGTGTGTGAAGCCAACCGCAGTGCAAACGACCTGCACAAGGCATCGGTCAAGCTGGTGCGCGCGGAAGCGCAGGCGGCGGCGATGGATAAATTGGAACCGTTGCTTACCGACGCGGAAGCGGCTGTCTTCCGCCGCGGCAGAAACACGCGCACCCCCAGAAACGATGCCGCATATCATCGTGCGACGGGGTTTGAAGCGTTGTTCGGGTATTTGTATCTGAACGGTGAAAC
Source organism: Acutalibacteraceae bacterium (assembly GCA_045649855.1). Classification (GTDB taxonomy): domain Bacteria; phylum Bacillota; class Clostridia; order Oscillospirales; family Acutalibacteraceae; genus URNF01. The sequence goes on from JAZRQN010000003.1 coordinate 5,881, forward strand.
TGACCGCATCAAAGAATTGTTTGACATTTGCATGGAGGCGTGATACTATCACGCCTCTTTTCAAAATCATCCTGCTAAACAGACAGGTTTGCGCCTTGACATTCCATAGTCAAAATTTCATAATAAAGAAGAACTTTTTAGGAAAGAGGCGTAACGTATATGGAACAAAAAGCACTGATCATCGGCGAGGAAACCGTCAAAAAATATCTGACTCCCGAAGATTTTATCAAAGTAACCGAGGATACCTGGAGATGGTATGCCGAGGGCAAGGTCATTATGCCCAACAAAATCACCACCGACATGACCCCTCTGGGCGTGCAGGGCTGGTTTAACTCCATGCCTGCCTACATCGGCCCGATGGACGTTGCCGGTATCAAGGTGGTTGGCGGTTATGAAAACAACCGTCAGATCGGCCTGCCGTTTATCAAAGCGAACCTGCTCATCACCGATTCCACCACCGGTGTACTGCGTGCACTCATCAGCGGTGATTACATCAGCGATATGCGTACCGGCGCACAGCCTGCTGTGATGACCAAGGTGCTCGCCGCCAAAACTGATATTATCACCATTATCGGCACCGGTCTGCAGGCGTACACCAGCCTTCTGTGCATGAGCAAGGTGCTCACCATGAAAGAGGTGCGTCTGTGCGACATTTCCGAGCAGGCGAAAGAGAACTTTATGGCGAAATTCCCCAATGCACCGTGGAAATTCGTCAACTGCGCGAACAACGAAGAGGGTTGCCGTGGCGCCGATGTCATCATCACCATCACCAACGCTAACGCCGATCTGGTGGAAGAGCCGTGGGTGAAGGAGGGCGCTTTGGTGATGACCATGGGCTCGTTCCGTGAGACCTCCTTTGACGTGGTGCGCAAGGCGGACAAGATCGCTGTTGACCAGGTAGGTCAGTCGCTCCACCGCGGCAATGTGAAAGAGCTTGCCGAAATGGGCGAGATCACCGCCGATTCCTTTGACATCATCGTTCCCGATGTGCTTGCAGGCAAAGCGCAAGCTCGCACCAGCGACAAAGAGCGTATCTACGCACAAATCATCGGCACCGGTATGCTGGACGTTGCAGCCGCCGGTCTGTTATTGGAGAAGATTGCGGCGGCAGGTGAAGACCTGCCCCGTGTCGACATGACAAAATGAGTGATTCGATTTTAAGAATTAAATTATTTGAGGATGTCGCCAACCATATCGTCGATTGCATCCGTGATCGCACCTGGTCGGCAGGCATGCGTATTCCCTCCGAGCCGACCCTTGCCAAACATTTTGATGTGAGCCGTTCCACCGTGCGCACCGCTATCAAAAGTTTGCAGACGGCAGGAGTGCTGTATTCGCTTGCGGGTTCCGGCACCTATGTGTCGGAAAATGCGCCGCTCATACTGGAAACCCGTGCGCTCACCGCCATTATGGCGAACCCCGATAACCTCACCGACCTTATTGGCGCTCGCTATGTATTAGAGCCGCAGTTGGCAGCTCTCGCAGCCAAGCATGCGACCGACGAGGAAATCGCACACCTGTTTGGGATCATCGATGAGATGGAAGCGGACACCAAGCGGTATAATCTGATGTCCTGCGGCTACGATTTTCATCAAGCGGTGGCAAAAGCGGCGCACAACGAGGTGTTGTTCGGATTTTATCTGTCCGCCGCCAACCAGTTGCGCAGTGTCCGTGTGTTGGATACCCTCACGCTCGAAACATTTGTAGCCGGCATCGAGGATCACCGCCGCATCGCCAAAGCGATTGCGGATAAAGACCCTGATACCGCCGGCCGATTGATGCGTGAACACCTGCGAAAGGATTACGCAGTGTATTTGCAAAACATATAACAAAAAACGACAATGCACCGGCATTGTCGTTTTTTATTGCGCATAATAACGGTCAAGCGACCATTTTCGCGGGTTTTGGTCAATGTATTGCCATATTTCCGCATAAGTCGGATCGTAGCCATGTCGTTCTGTGAGCCAAGGAGTTGGGTCTAGTCATTGTCTTCCTAAGCCCGCTTGGCCTCCGACTTAAACACGACAATGCACCGGCATTGTCGTTTTTTATTGCGCATAATAACGGTCAAGCGACCATTTTCGCGGGTTTTGGTCAATGTATTGCCATATTTCCGCAT
>JAZRQN010000004.1:0-11781 GCA_045649855.1 Acutalibacteraceae bacterium
GCTTTGCACCCCAGCAGACTATTGAGTTTGCGGTTGCGGCAAGCTGCCTGAAACACACGATTGAAGGCGACTTCAACCAGGTTTCCGTTGCCGAAGTGCAAAATCTCGCAGGCGGCGACGGTTCCGGTCGCGTACAGCGCTGTTTGAACATTTAGAAGCCCTGTCAAGCCAAAGTGCTTGACAGTCCTTTTTTGTCTTGTCCGCCGTTCTTATCTCCCCAAAACGTTCATATTGTGTGGTGAATGGGGGAGTATATGTGCGTGAATGGATCATCAATGTGATGAACGCGTGGGGATACGGCGGCGTGGTGTTTTTAATTGCGGTGGAGAATGTGTTTCCGCCCATCCCGTCGGAAGTGATCTTGACGTTCGGGGGATTTATGACCACCTGCACCGATATGCAGTTGTGGTGGGTGGTATTGGCGGCGACGGCAGGTTCGCTGATTGGTGCAATCGTGCTATATGCCGTCGGGCGATTACTCGGTGCGAACCGCGTGATGCAGTTGCTGGACGGTCGGGTGGGGAAGATTTTGCATTTTCGTCGCGCAGACGTGGAGCGTGCGATGGAGTGGTTTGAACAGCGCGGCGCATCCGCGGTACTGGTGTGTCGATGCGTGCCGATCGTACGCAGTTTGATTTCCGTTCCGGCAGGTATGGCAAATATGCAGTTGATACCGTTTGTGTTGCTGACCACCGTGGGGTCTTTTGTCTGGAATACGGCGTTGGTGATGCTGGGAGCACTTGCGGGGAATTCTTGGGAGAGCATCGCGGCGACGTTTGGTGCGTATTCGGATGTGGTGATGATGGTGATTTTGGCGCTCACTCCGGTGGCAACTATGTATATGCTGTATCGTAAACGGAAGCAAAAACTGCGATAAGGCTTTACATTTTCAGCGAATTCGTATACAATAGGACAAGAATTTGGATAGGCGGAAAGTGAGAACGATATGAATATGAAGAAAAAGCGTAAGCGTATTCGGATGATCCTGACCTGCTGTGGATTGTTGTTGGCGGTATACTATTTATTGCCGTTGATGGGTCTGCGTCTGGAAGCGGACAAAGCGGATGCGTTCTTGAGTGTTGGTTTGTTGAACTTGGCGTATCCTATGTATGTATATGTCAGCGCGGTTGTTCTGGGAATGAAACAAGGCTTTTGTTCTATCTACGCCGTGGCGGTGGGACTGTTGTTTTTCCCGACCTTGCTGGTGTATTTCGGCTCTGCCTCGTGGCCTGCAGGACTGGCGTATGCATGCATTGCTTTGGTTGGCAACTTGATGGGATGGGGCGTTCGCTCAATTACCAAACGTATGAAAGAAAATTGACAGAAAATAAAAAACGTGTTTGCGGATGTCTGCAAACACGTTTTTTTGCATATTTTAGGACTTTGCGTGTACACTAAAGCGCGTGGAGGGATCGATATGGAGATCAGCGGACAGGAATATAAACGAATGCAAAAATCAGCGGCGCCCAAATCGCCGACGTATAAGAATTGTATATGCGCATTTTTGATCGGCGGTCTGATTTGTACGATTGGGGAAGTCATCATACAGTTGTCGCAAAAGGGCGGTATGTCGGAGGAAGTGTCCCGTATGCTGTGCTCTATGTCGCTGATTGCATTGAGCGTGTTGCTGACCGTTTTAAAGGTGTATGACAACATCGCCAAACACGCAGGCGCAGGTACGTTGGTCCCCATTACGGGGTTTGCCAACTCCATTGCCGCCGCGGCGGTCGAATTCAAAAGCGAGGGCTTTGTGCTCGGTATGGCGGCAAAAATGTTCATCATTGCAGGCCCTGTCATCGTCTACGGCACAGTTGCATCGGTTGTTTATGGAATTATCTATTGGATAACAACTTTATTCTAACACAAAAGGCTTGAGCGATTCGCTCAAGCCTTTTAAATTTCGTATACCTTGTTTTTGGACACGTATGCGGTTGGGGTAAGGGATGTTTTTTGTTTAAAAATTCTGCAGAAATGGTACACACTTGAAAAACCGCATTCCTCAGCAATTTCCGTTACGGTTTTAGAAGAGCTGATCAACAATTGCTTTGCCGTTTTTATGCGAAGGTCAAGTATATATTGTTTAGGTGTTACCCCAAGATGGGAAGCAAACAGCTTGCGCAGATATATTTCGCTGATCCCCATTTTTCGTGCCAAAAAAACATTTGTCATATTAGTGTTAGAAATGTGTGTTTGTATATAGCTTATGATGGCAGATAATGGGTTGTTGGATTGCTCGGCATCCAATTTTTCTAAAATACCATAAAGCAGTTGGAATTGCTTTAAATTTTTATTTTCGTGAAGAAAACAGTTGAGCAGAGACTGAAAGTCTTTGATGTATTGCGTGGAATCCGTGATGGGCAATACCGTGATTTTGTCAACATCTAAATTCGTACATTCAAAATTGATAACAGGAAATAGACCTTCCTTATCACCGTATAGTTTGTACGTGGAATTTTTTGGTAAAATTACCGCATTAGAAGAATTGGAAACGTACATCTTTCCGTTTTGCGTATACGTAATCTGACCGCTGATACAAAAAGACAAACCGAAACAATAGCGATTTTCGACAGAGAGTCGTCTGCCTTTTTCAGAGAATACGGTCCCCGGCTTATAAATTTTGGAGATGACTGTGTGTTCGAATATGCTCATTCCTATCACCGATTCCATTGTAATACTTTGATTAAAAAAATCAAGTGTAAACCAATAAAAAGTATCAAAAAAGTTAAAATGAAAGCGTTTTTACTATTGCGCAAGGTTGTATAATAAAAGCAAAGGGGGAATGTTCTGTGAATTTTAAAGATAAGGTGGCAATTTCAACGGGTGCGGCATCAGGCATGGGTCTTTTGTTCGCAGAGAACTGGGCGGCGCTTTACGGTGATGTTGTTATGTGCGACGTGAATGAAACGATTCTGACCGAAAAAGTAGCAGAGATCAATGCAAAAGGAAAGGGTCAAGCTATTGGCGTAATTTGTGACGTGCGTGATTATGCACAGGTTTGTAACGCAAGAGATACAGCTGTAAAAGCTTTTGGAAAAATTGATGTTATGGCTAATTTTGCGGGCGGTACAGCCGTAAGAATGCAAAAAGTTGACAAACAAACATATCCCGAATTTCCCGATGTTCCTATTGATGTATATGATTGGGGTATGGATGTCAATTTGAAAGGTCCTTTTTATTTTGCACACGCTGTATCAAAGCAGATGCGTGAGCAGAAAAGCGGTCTGATTATCAATATCGGTTCTATTACCGGCGCGGAGGGAGATGGTTACGGTGTGGACTATCCGACCTCGAAAGCGGGACTTATGTATGGCTTGACCAAATCCATTGCCCAGTTCGGTTCTCCGTACGGTATTCGCTGTGTTTGTGTTTCTCCCGGTCCCGTGTTGACCAGAGCAGCTATGGCGAATATGAAAACGCTGTTGCATAGGGCTGCCGAGCCGCAGGAAATCATTGACCTTTGTCTGTTCTTGGCATCCGAAAAAGGTCAGTTTATCAACGGCGAAAACATTATGATTGATGGCGGCAGAAATGCGATGAGTAGGTGTTGGTAATGAAAAAATCGTTTTTGGATCACGACAACCCGTTGCTCACGGTGATGCTGCAATGCGAAACACCCGAGGTGGCGATCGGCAGAATCCGCAATGCCAATATGCTTGGTGCGGATGCATACGGGTTGCAGGTGGAAACCTTGAAATCGGAATATCATAATCCCGATACATATAAAAGAATGTTTGCCGAGATGAAAGACAGACCCTGTTATGTTACCAATTACAGGGGCGCAAACAACGCGGGCAAGACCGATGAAGAATTGGCAGAGGGACTCATCACCCTTGCAAACAGCGGAGCGACACTTTGCGATGTGATGGGAGATCTGTTTTGTAAGCATCCCGAAGAACTGACCGATAACGAGGAAGCTGTACAAAAACAAATTCAGCTGATTGAACAGTTGCATGAGGCGGGCGCAGAAGTGCTGATGTCGTCCCATATTTTGAAGTTTACCCCGGCGGAAAAGGTGCTGGCGGTCGCACTTGAGCAAAAGCGGCGTGGTGCGGATATTATTAAAATCGTAACGGGCGCCGATGCGATGGAACAGCAGATGGAAAATCTGCGCATCACCGATCTGTTGAAACGGGAGTTGGGTGCGCCCTTCCTATTCCTGTCGGGCGGCGAATGTTCGCTTCATCGTCGCTTGGGAATCAAGCTCGGCTGCTGTATGGTGCTGTGCGTATATGAGCACGATGCGTTGTCTACACCGATGCAACCCCTTTTGCGTGTTATGAAGACGGTGCGGGACGAAATTGATTTTTAAAAAATGATTTTGCGTCTTATGCCGTATTCGGCATGGTAGCTATTTGTTCGGTTTGATTGGAGAAAAGTATAATGAGGAAAATTAAAATTGCTCAAATAGGCGTAAATACCAATAGTCATTCAAATGAAATTTTCGGAAGCTTAAAAAAACAAAATGATATTTTTGAAATTGTCGGGTCTGTTTTGCCTGAAAACGAGAAAGAAAGAATTTCCAAAAAACTCAGCGGATTAGATGGATATAACGAGTTGACTTTGGAAGATGTTTTAAATCATCCCGAAATTGAAGCCATAACCATAGAAACCGACGAAATATATTTAACAAAGTATGCATTGCTTGCGGCGAAAGCAGGTAAACATATTCATATGGAAAAGCCGGGTGGTATTGAACTTGCGGATTTTGAGGAACTTGTTTCTGTTATGAAAAACACGGGCAAGGTTTTTCATACGGGATACATGTATCGATACAATCCGTACATACAAGAATTGCTCACTCAAATAGAAAACGGGGAATTAGGCGATATCATCAGTGTTGAGGCGCAAATGAATTGTATTCATCCGGCTGCTACACGCCAATGGCTTGAAAACCTACCGGGTGGTATGATGTTTTATCTGGGATGTCATTTGGTGGATTTGATTTTCAGAATACAAGGGAAACCCAAGAGAATACTTCCTTTGAATACATGTTCAGGTCTTGACGGTGTTACTGCAAAGGATTTTGGGTTTACGGTTTTTGAATATGAAAACGGTATATCTTTTGCAAAAACTACCGCTGTAGAACACGGTGGTTTTGAAAGACGACAGCTGGTGGTTAATGGAACGAAAGCCACGGTTGAATTGAATCCGCTTGAGTGGTACTTGCCTGGTGGCGGAGAGTTGCAAACCGGTCGATGTGTTCGTGCTTCAATCAAGTGGAATGAGAAAACCGAAAAAGAGTTTTCGGCCCCGTGTGACAGATACGATACTATGATGAAATCTTTTGCCGCGTATGTAAGAGGTGAAAAGGAAAATCCGTATACACTGGATTATGAATTAGAACTTTATAAAACCGTATTAAAGGCTTGTGGAAAATCATGAGTAATTTGTCGCTGTATTGTCTGAAATATGCCGAATCAACATTACCCGAAAGTATGATTTTTGACGGCGGAAGCCGACAAAAGTGCTTACCGATTTCCTTTGCGGTGTATTTGATCGTGACGGCAGATAAAACGATTATGGTGGACGCAGGTTGCGACACGATGCCCGGCTTTGATATGCAGGATTTTTGTTCGCCGTCTGCCGTGTTGCGACAGGTGGGGATGTCGCCCGAGAATGTCACCGATGTGATTATCACCCACGCACATCACGACCATATCGAAGCGGTGAAGTATTTTAAAAATGCAGTTGTTCACATAACTGAGCGAGAATACGAAAACGGGAAGCACTATATACCCGAAGCTATTAAGGTGCATGTTTTTGAAAACGAATACTATATAAGTCCTAACATCAAAATATTGGAATGGGCAGGACATTCAAACGGTTCTGCAATAGTGGAAATACAAACGGATGGAATAGTTCATGTGTTCGCAGGTGATGAATGTTATACCGATGCGAATGTTGCGCAAAAATGGTGTACAGGCGTGTATTATGACAGGGAAAAAGCGGTTGCGTTTATTGAAAAGTACAGTCAGGATGGCTATCGTGTGCATACCTGCCACGACAGTTCGTTAAAAACAGAAAGGATTGTGGGATATGAAAGCAGTTTTGGTGAATGATGACAGAAGCTTGCGCTGGGATACCGTGCCGGATCCCGTGATGAGCGCAGATGATTGTTTGATAAAAATTGAAGCGGCAGCGCTCAATCGTGCCGACTTGATGCAGAGGGAGGGGGACTATCCGCCGCCTCCCGGTTGCCCCGAATGGATGGGACTCGAAATCGCCGGTACAATCGTCGATATGGCGGACGGTGCAAAGCAGAAATCCAACTGGAAAATCGGGGATAAGGTGTGCGCATTGCTCGGTGGTGGCGGGTATGCTGAATATGCCAATGTAAAGTACGATATGCTGATGCCTGTTCCGAAAAACTGTTCGATGGTAGAGGCGGCGGCGATTCCGGAAGCATTTGCTACCGCATATCTTAACCTCTTTGTTGAGGGCAATATCAAACAGGGAGATACCCTTCTTATGAATGCAGGCGCATCAGGTCTTGCATCTGTTATAATACCTATGGCAAAAGCCTTTGGTATTCGTGTTATTACTACTGTTTTAACTGAAGAAATTGCAAATAACATTCAGCACTTAAACGCTGATAGAGTAGTAGTTACAACTAAAGAGAACATAGCGGAAGTGCTGAAAGAAGAACTGGAAAATGGACATCCTGTTGATGTTGCTATCGACTGCCTTGGCGGTGAGATAATGGGTAAATGTATCCATTATTTGAAGCATGGTGCTCGTTGGATTATGATTGCAGCATTAGCTGGAACAAAAACTGAGATTGACCTTAAAAATATCTATGTCAGAAATGTTCGTATCATTGGCTCAACGCTTCGCTCAAGAACACCCGAGGTCAAAGCACGAATTTTGGCTGACCTTGTTAAAACCGTATGGCCCAAAGTTGAATTGGGCGAAGTAAAGCCCACCATTTATAAGGTTTTACCCATAACCGAGGCAGAAGCTGCCCACGATATTTTGTACAAAGGACAGAATGTAGGCAAGGTAGTTCTTACAGTAGACTAATGTGTCCTATATTGACAGCAGCGGAGGGCTTTGTGCTCGGTATGGCGGCAAAAATGTTCATCATTGCAGGCCCTGTCATCGTCTACGGCACAGTTGCATCGGTTGTTTATGGAATTATCTATTGGATAACAACCATCTTCTAAAACAAAAGGCTTGCCAAACGGCAAGCCTTTTTGCTTATACAATTGCTTCAAAACAATAAATATTTCCGTAACTCCAATTATAAGAGCTTCCGTTGTGGCGATCAAAGGTAAGCCAAAAATATCGCTTACGGCTTCCCATAACAACCGGTATGATAGTTCCCCAACCACGAAAACCACCATCGTCAAAATCAAATTCGGCTTCGCGCATACCGTCTTTTGTATAAATTCGGTAATTGGCTCGTTTATCAAAACTGTTGCCGCATACAAACGCCATATCGCGTTCGATTTTCACGAAAGAACCGCCTGTTTCTGCACCGTCATATCCTTGCGCGATGTATATATAATCGCTGAAAGGCTTGTCAGACTCAAAAAACATATAACGATATTGATTCGTCACGGGAGAAATCCGGCAAATTGCCATAGTCCATTTTTTCTTTTCTTCATCGTAATAAAAATCCGGATCTTCATCACCTTTAAAACCAACGAATTCGGTAGCATCTTCTTTGTCGGCAGGCTGCATAAAAGCAACGTCAATCACGTTCACACCAAAGCGCGGCTCACCTGTAAATGAAGCATAGCATAGAATATGCTTGTGTTCAAAAGAAGACGTCCAAATATACCATTCGTTGGTGGTGCGATTGTATTTAAGAGAAGATGCTAAGTAATTGCGCCAAATTCCGTCCCCAACATCAAAAAACAATGCACCCGTGAACTCGATATTGCTGAGCGTTGGGGTGAAGGAAAATACACCCTGGAAGCCGCCTTCTTGCATGCGGACGGTGGCGGTGAAATATATTTTCCCGTTTTCAAATATGGGGTCTCCGTTTTCATAGCATATTGCCCGTATATCTGCTTGGGAAATACCGCAATCGATGTAGGAAGATACGGAATTGATGATAACAGTTCCATTAATAAGCAATGAAACGTATCCTTTATCAATTTGTTTTTTCTCGTTTGAGTATGCAAAAGTATCGGCTTTAAAAGTGCAAATATAATTCGGTTTTCCATTTTTTGATACATATACATCAAATGCACCGGGGCGACAGGATACAATAATAGTGCGGTAATCAAGAGACTCTTTTAGCTCTGTTTTTTGCTCACATTTTCCATCGAAAAACAAAAGAGAATCTTCGTTGCAAATCAATTCTGCTTTTTGGTCTACCAAATGAAAAACAAAACCACAGCTTCCTTTGAGTTCTGAAAAGTCGATTTGGTATGTTGCGTATGGAAAAAATCGGGTAAACATTCGCTCGACAGTGCCGTTTTGTACACTGTAACGGTTGTCCTCGATCCATTCAATACAGACTTCCTCTTTTGTGATTACGGGATATAAATCTCCACGGTTATCATTTATAAAATCTTTTGTAAAGGTCATTTCGCCTAAAGGTAGTTTAAGATTTTTATACATCGATTTCGAAAAAACACGTTGAAATCTAATATCTTTAAAATCCATTTATTTAAACTCCTGAATGCATTATGATAATTATTATACAATGCTCTTGTTTAAATGTAAATATTCTGTTTAATCCATCAGGCGGTTTTTGAAAGGTTTTCCTTTTTCATCGACAGGGTCGTGTTTTAAGATCAGCAGGCGCAAGATTCTGTGTGTATCTTCATCCACCTGCATCACCAACACGGTGTAGTTCTGATAGTCAAAGGAATCGAAGGGGACGGGCATTGCACCAATCGTTTCAACCGTCCAGCCGCCAACGGTGGCGCAGTCGGTATCCAACGCTTCTTCGTCCAACTCCAGCTTGTCCATAAAATCGCTGAGGTTCATATCACCGGAACATTCAAAACGGTTTTCGGTGATTTCTTGCCATTCGTTGACGATGTCGTCGTTTTCGTCCCAGATTTCGCCGACAAGTTCTTCCAGCACGTCTTCCATCGTTACGATACCCTCAATGCCGCCGTATTCGTCGGCAACTACAACCATGTGCGACTGGTGGGTACGGAATTCACTCATGATATCATGCAGACGCATGGATTTCGGAATGAAAACGGGCTCCAACAGAAGTTCTTGCAGGTTTACGGTCTTGTTAGCCGCCAACTCTTTGAGCAGGTGCTTAACATACAGAATACCAATCACGTGGTCGATGGTTTTCTCGTATACGGGGAAACGGGAGAATTGCGTTTCGGCGATGGTTGCCAGAATGTCGTCAATGGAATCGTTGATTTCAAATCCCACAACGTCAATGCGAGGCGTCAAAATATCGCCGGCATCCAAATCGGTAAACTCCAATGCGGATTGCAGAAGTTCGGTTTCGTTTTCGTCGATAACACCTTCATCTTCCGCGGTATCCAACAAGTTTTCCAATTCTTCTTCCGTAATGGTAACGTCCTGTGCATCCTTTTTCCACAAGAAGCTGAGCAACTTGACGATGCCGGAAGCGATCAACACCACCGGGAAGAAGAGGATCATCAGAATCAACAGGGGAAAGGCGGCCGCTTTGGCGAAAGACTCGCTGATGCGCCGTGCAATCATTTTCGGGGTGATCTCGCCGATGATGAGGATGGCAACGGTCATAATCACCGTTACAATAGAAGAGGCAACTTCATCGGAAATTGCCATAGAGGCGGCGAGGTTGACTGCCAAAATGGTAGCGACGGAGGTAGCGGCGATATTCACCAGGTTGTTACCCACCAGCACGGTAGATAAAGCAAAATCGTAATGGTGGTAAATAAATCCAACCAATTTGTCGATCGCCGTCTGCTTTTCATCGTCTTTTTTGATTTTCAACTTACTCAAAGATGTGTAGGCGATTTCAGTGCCGGAGAAGAAGGCGGACGCCAATAACAAAAATACAATCAATATATATGCCATGATCCGTCCCTCCTTACATCAACGCAACGCCTTCGTTGGCGTCGCTTTCGTCCTGGATTTCGCCGACCAGTTCTTCAAGGAGGTCTTCCATGGTCAGAATACCGACTTTTTTGCGGTGTTCATTTACCAAGAACACCATATGCAACTTGTTCAGACGCATTCTTTGCAGTAAAACGGATATTTCTGTTTTGCAGTCAAAAATATAAGGTTTCATCAGCATCTTACGCAGCAGCACTTTCTTGCCGGTAACATACTGGCTGAGGAAAAGATTCACAGGCAAAATGCCAACGATGTTTTCCTTGTTTCTTTCGTATACCGGAAGTCTGGAATAAACCTCCGATTGTAAGAGCTTCGCCAATTCGTCAACGGGAGTTGCAACATTTATGCACGAAACTTGATCCAGGGGAATCATGATGTCTTCTGCAAGCTTATCACGGAATTCGATAGCCGAATTGACCAGCGCTTGCTTTTCAGGTTCCAAGACACCCTCATCTTCAATCGTTTCGATAATGCTGAGCAATTCTTCTTCGGTAACCGTCTTGGTTTCTTTGCCGGCAAGCAGTCGGGAAAGCAACTTGGAAATGACGGAGAAAACAGCAGAAAGTGGGGTAAGCAAGGTTACCAACACGACCATACTGCCTGAGAAGAAGAGTGCAAGTTCATCGGCCCGTGTTTTGGCAAGAGATTTCGGAATCATCTCAGCGAAAAGGTAGACAATAACGGTTGTCAGCAGCGTGCCGTACACAACATATTCTTGGCTGAATTGCTGTATCACCAACAGTGCAGATAACGAAGCACAAGCTGCGTGAAAAATATTATTGCCGATGAGAATGGTGGTCAAGGTCTTGTCAAAACGGTCAGAAATCCACAATACGCGTTTTGCCCGTTTGTTCCCCTTATCTGCCAAGGTGCGCATACGCACTTTACTGACGGCGGTGTAAGCCGTTTCAGTAGCGGCAAAATAAGAAGAGAGCATCAAAAACAACACGTAAAGTATACAACTGGCAGGGTCCACGAAAAAACCAACTCCTTTTTTATATAAAAATTCATATTAGTATAACATATATCTATAAAAAAAGCAATCCTTGTTCACATTTTGATGAGCAAATGAAATCATAACCGCATATAACGGGATAAAAAAACAGGCTTGACCATTGGATCAAGCCTGTTTTTTTACGCTTTGTTATGCTTATTTGTATTCCTTACCCATATTGAGCGCTTTCATGTTGAGTTCCACGAGAGCGGCTTTGGTGGGCGGCACCAGTTTGGCGACCACTGCGTCGGTACCCGCGAAGCTCAGTTCGGGGTGATTCTCCAACAGATGACCGATGATGATCATGTTGGCGAGGGTTGCGATGTTCGCTTCTTTTGCCATCTGGGTGGCAGGGATGTAGAAGACTTCCACGTCGGTGCGCTCTACTTTAGCATCGATGAGAGAAGAGTCCACATAGATCTGTCCGCCCGACACCACCGTGTCCACGTATTTCTGCAGAGACGGCAGATTCATAGCGATGAGCACGTCGGGAGCGGTGATGATGGGAGAGCCGACCGGATCATCCGACAGGATGACGTTACAGTTGGCAGTACCGCCGCGCATTTCGGGACCGTAGGACGGCAACCAGGAAACCTGCAGGTCTTCAGTCAAGCCCTTGTACGCGAGGAATTTACCGGAAAACAAAATACCTTGACCGCCGAAACCGGCAATCAGAATCTGAGTCGTTTTCATTTCTGTTCCTCCTTTGCGGCCGAGCGGTCCTTATATACGCCGATGGGGTAGTAGGGGAGCATATCGCT
>JAZRQN010000005.1:0-32753 GCA_045649855.1 Acutalibacteraceae bacterium
TGCTGATTCTGAGCGTATGAAAGGTATGTTGGAAGAAATAGGCTTCGGGTTTACCGAAGACGTGGACAACGCCGACTTCATTTTGTTCAACACCTGTGCTGTGCGTGAACACGCAGTAGACCGTGTGTTCGGTAACGTTGGCGCTTTGAAACACGTAAAAAAGCGCAACCCCAAAACGCTGATTGCAGTGTGTGGTTGTATGGTGCAGCAGGAACACGTTGCCACACGGTTGTATGAACACTATCCGTTTGTGGGATTGGTGTTTGGTACTCACGTGATTCATCAGTTGCCTGAACTGATGTTTACGGCGCTTAACAATCGCGGACAACTGAGCGTTACGCCGAAAAAAGACGGTGTGATCGTAGAAGATCTTCCCGTACACAGAGACGGCGATTTTAAAGCGTTTGTTTCGATTATGTACGGATGCAACAATTTCTGTACCTACTGCATTGTACCGCACGTACGCGGTCGTGAGCGCAGCCGCGAGCCTGAGCGTATTTTGAGTGAAGTGCAAGAACTGGTAAAAGCCGGTTATACCGACATTACTTTGCTCGGACAAAACGTCAATTCCTACGGCAAAGGGGAGAGCCACGGTGTGGATTTCCCGGAATTGCTTCGCCGTATCAACGACATTCCGGGCGACTTCATCATCCGCTTTATGACCTCGCATCCGAAAGATGCGACAAAGCGGTTGTTCGATACGATTGCGGAATGTAAAAAGGTGTCGCGGCATTTTCATCTGCCGTTCCAGTCCGGTAACGACAGGGTCTTAAAAGCGATGAATCGCTACTATGACCGTGCACAATATCTGGACGTGGTACGATATGCGAGAAAGGTTCTGCCGGATATTTCCTTTACCAGCGATGTCATCGTCGGGTTCCCCGGTGAGACCCGTGAGGAATTTGAAGACACGTTATCGTTGGTAGAGGAGGTTGGTTTCACCTCGCTGTTCACCTTCATATACTCGCCGCGTGTCGGCACACCTGCCGCGGCGTTGCCCGATCCGATCAGCCGTGAGACCAAAACGGCATGGCTGAAAGAATTGACCGATCTGCAGGAACGTTTGTCAGGTGAACGGTTGCAAACGATGGTTGGCACCGTCCATCGTGCGTTGGTGGAATCGGTGAAAGAAACGTATATGGAAGCGCGCTTGCAAGATAATTGTGTGGTGCGCGTGCCGATTGATGAAGCGTTGGTCGGCAAATATGTCAATGTCAAAATTACCGCAGCACGAAGCTTTTTCGCGCACGGCGAAATTATAAACTGATTGATCAAAAGGAGTTTTTGAAAATGGAAAAGATTTTACAAATGGCGAAAGACCTCGGACATGCTATGCAGGCTGATGACAGCTTTGTGAAAATGATGGCAGCGCAGAATGCGGCGGACGCTGACGGCGATCTGCAGGCACTTATCGGTGAGTTCAATCTCAAGCGTATGGCAATCAACGAAGAAGCAAGCAAAGATGAGCCGGATGCCGAGAAACAGAGAGCGCTCAATATGGAACTGCGCGAAGCGTATGCTAAAGTCATGGAAAACCCCAGCATGCAGGCGTATAACGACGCGAAGACTGCGTTTGATCAGATCGCTCGTGCGGTAACCACCATTATCAATATGTCCATGCAGGGCGTTGACCCCGACACCTATGACGAAAACGCCAACTGCGGCGGCGATTGTTCTTCCTGCGGCGGTTGCCACTAAGTTTTTGAACAGATAAGACACAGATAGGGATGTGAGCACATGGCGGAATTCACCCCCATGATGAAACAGTATTTCGAAATTAAAAAGCAGCACGAGAACTGCATCTTGTTTTATCGTTTAGGCGACTTTTACGAGATGTTTTTCAAGGATGCCGAAATCGCTTCCAAGGAGTTGGAACTGACCCTGACCGGTCGAGATTGCGGACAGGAAGAGCGTGCGCCGATGTGCGGCGTGCCGTTCCATAGCTGTGAGGGTTATATTGCGCGTTTGGTGCAAAAGGGTTATAAAGTCGCCATTTGTGAGCAGACCGAAGATCCTGCCGCCGCCAAAGGACTTGTCAAGCGCGATGTGATTCGTATCATCACCCCCGGTACCGTTATCGAGGGCAGTATGCTGGACGAAAGCCGACACAACTATTTAGCGGCAGTGTGTATGACCCAAGACCGTAAAGAAGCAGGTTTGTGTTTCTGCGATTGTTCGACCGGCGACATCCACGTAACCGCAATGCAAGGTTCCGATCTTTCCGCGCGTATCACCAATGAACTGGGTCGTTTTTCACCCAGTGAGGTGCTGGTGAACAGCGGTGTTGCGGTGGATAAGACGGTGCAGACTTTCCTTTGTGATCGTATGGGTCTGACCGCTGACGTGCGCGATGATCGGGAGTTTGATGAAATGTTGACCACCTGCATCGTCAAGGAGCACTTCTCTTGCGACGACCTCTCGGTGATGGGGCTGGAAGATAAACCGCAGGCGATACGTGCACTCGGTTGCGTGCTTACCTACTTGCGCAATACGCAGATGGGCGGTCTTGAACGTCTGAATCACGTCAACATCTATTCGGATATTCAGTTTATGAAACTGGATATTTCCGCAAGACGAAACCTGGAATTGATGGAGACTATGCGTTCCAAGGAAAAACGCGGTTCTTTACTTGGTGTGTTGGATCGCACCTGCACCGCGATGGGCAAACGTCTGATTCGTTCCTGGATCGAGCAACCGCTGATTCATAAAGCGCCGATCGATGCGCGACTGGATGCGGTGGAAGAACTGCTCGGCGATACCGTGTTGCGCAGTGAAATGCGTGCGGCGTTGTCCGATGTGTATGATCTTGACCGTATTATGACCCGTATCATTTACGGCAGTGCCAATGCGCGTGAATTGCGTTCTCTGTATTTGACGATCGGTAAAATCTTACCTGTCAAGCATCTCCTGCAAGGCGCAAAAGCGCCGATGCTGCGTGCGCTTGAACAGATGATTGATCCGCTCGATGATATCGAAACTTTGCTTGGTAACGCGATCGTTGATGATCCTCCGTTTTCGGTGCGCGAGGGCGGTATGATCCGCGAGGGGTACAATGCAACGCTGGATGAACTGCGTACCGATATGCAGGACGGCAAAGGTTTTATCGCTCGCGTGGAAGCGGAAGAACGTGAGAAGACCGGTATCAAAAATCTCCGCGTGGGATATAACCGCGTGTTTGGCTATTATATCGAAGTCCTGCGTTCGTACACGGGCGAGATTCCCGAACACTATATTCGCAAGCAGACGCTTGCCAACGCGGAGCGTTACATAACCCAGGAGCTCAAAGAACTGGAAACGCGCGTGCTGACCGCTAAAGAGCGTTCGGTAGCACTTGAATATCAGTTGTTCACCGATGTGCGTACCACCGTTGCAAACGAATTGGAGCGTATCCAGAATACCGCCGCGGCATTGGCACAGCTGGACGTGCTGGCTTGCTTTGCGGAGGTGTCGGCAAGACAGCATTATTGCCGCCCCGATATCCGCGACAAAGGGGAGATTCGCATTGTCGGCGGTCGTCATCCCGTTGTGGAGTTTTTGTCGGATGTACCGTTCGTGCCAAACGACACGTTGCTGAATGATGCTGATGACCGTGTCGCACTGATCACAGGTCCTAATATGGCGGGTAAATCTACCTATATGAGACAAACGGCACTGATTGTGCTGATGGCGCAGATCGGTTGCTTTGTACCTGCATCCTCTGCGACAGTTGGCGTGGTGGACAGCATTTTCACCCGTGTCGGTGCGTCGGATGATCTGGCGGCAGGACAGTCCACCTTTATGGTGGAAATGAGCGAGGTGGCGTATATCCTCAAAAACGCCACCCGTAACAGTTTGATTATTTTCGATGAGATCGGCAGGGGCACTTCCACCTTTGACGGTATGAGCATTGCGCGAGCGGTGCTGGAATATGTGGCAGACATCAAAAAATGCGGTGCAAAAGCATTGTTTGCGACCCACTACCACGAACTCAACGTGTTGGAAGAATTGCTGGACGGTGTCAAAAACTACAATATTGCCGTAAAAAAACGCGGTGATGATATCACCTTCTTGCGCCGTATCGTGCGCGGTCCTGCAGATGACAGTTACGGTATTGAAGTGGCGAAACTGGCAGGTATTCCGGATAGTGTAGTCAGCCGTGCCAAAGATATTCTGCGCGAGATCGTTGCGGAAAACGGTGGCAATCTGCCGATGGTACGCGAGGTTGCGGAAGTTGAACAACCGGAAGTTATGCAGATGACCTTGGGAAATGCGGCGAGCGATGCGCTGGCAGAGGAACTCAAAGCGCTGGATGTGGATACGCTGACCCCCATTGAAGCAATGCAGATTCTGTACACTTTGGTACGGAAAGCCAAAAATATAGATTGATGTTGAAAGGAGATACCGATGGCGAATATTCATGTTCTGGATAAACATACGGCAGAACTGATCGCGGCAGGCGAGGTGGTAGAACGCCCTGCTTCCGTTGTGAAAGAACTGCTGGAGAATACTATCGATGCCGGTGCGGATACCGTAACGGTGGAAATTAAAAACGGCGGTGTCTCCATGATTCGCATTACCGATAACGGTTGCGGTATTGCATATGAGGATGTGCCGCGTGCTTTTTTGCGCCACGCGACCAGTAAAGTGCGCACCGAGGATGACCTTGACAGAATCATCACCCTCGGTTTTCGCGGTGAAGCGCTCGCTTCGGTTGCGGCGGTTGCGGACGTACAGATGATCACTTGCACCGACGAGAGCGGTCTTGGAACCACCTATCGTATCACGGGCGGTGAAGAACGTGAATACGAGGAAATCGGTGCAGCAAAGGGTACGGTGATTACGGTCAATGACCTGTTTTACAACGTGCCTGCCCGTATGAAATTCCTCAAGAAAGATGTCAGCGAGGGCAACGCTGTTGCAGGCGTTGTACAAAAACTCGCCTTGTCCCATCCCGAAATGTCTTTCCGCTTCGTGAGAGACGGCAAAGAGGAGTTCTTGACCCCGGGGGATGGGAAATTACATTCCGCTATTTATGCGGTGCTGGGCAGGGATTTTGCCTCCAATCTCGTGGAGGTAGAGTATGCGCTGGAAGGCGTGCGTGTACACGGTTTTTGTTGTAAACCGTCTGCCACCCGTGCCAATCGCACTATGCAGTATTTCTTTATCAACGGCAGATATGTGAAAACCGATACGGCAGCGGTCGCTATGAGCCGTGCGTACCAAGGTTTGATTATGACGGGACGTTTTCCTGCTTGCGTATTGCACATCGAAATTGCACCCGAAGCGGTAGACGTCAACGTGCATCCTGCCAAAATTGAGGTACGCTTTGTGAACGAGAAGCCCGTGTTTGACGCGGTGTATCACGGCGTGCGCTCTGCTTTACAAAGCAACAACCAACCGCAATCGGTAACCATTCCGCGTGAAGTACGCGCCAACTCGTTTATGCGGCAGGATGCTCCTGTTCACAGCGGTCAGCAGGCATCGTTCCATCATATTATGCGTGATCCTGTTCCGTCCGCACCTGCGTCGCAACCGATTGCGCCTCCCGTGAAACCGCTATCGACCGTTTCCGTGTCCCGTCCGACCGCGCCGATCAATGAAGTGCGCGACGATATGACGGGAAATGTGTTTGTGAAACCGAAACTGCCGATTGAACCTGTCAAAGAAGAAAAGCAGGAACAGATCGCGCCCACAGTGGAGATTCCCGAACCGATTGCCGTGTTTGAGGAAACCGAAACGGTGCCGCCGCGTGTGATCGGTGAAGTGTTCAAGACTTATATTCTGGCGGAACATCAGGACGAATTATTGGTGGTGGATAAGCACGCCGCCCATGAACGTATTTTGTATAACGGACTGAAAAACTCTGCATCTCCCGATGCACAAATGTTGCTGACTCCCGTTACGGTGTCGTTGGACAGCGATGCGTGTAATGCGTTGCTTGCTGCGTTGCCGATGCTGGAAAAAGCAGGATACCTGATTGAAGATTTCGGCGGACTGACCGTGTTGGTACGTGCCGTGCCGACTGTGCTGTCGGGTTGCGACGTTTCCTCGGTGATCGAAGAGATTGCAGGCGGTCTGGCTTCAGGCAAACGGGATGTTATGACCGCAAAAGAAGAGTGGATCTATCATTCAATTGCTTGCCGCGCCGCGGTGAAGGCAGGGGATATGACCACACCGCAGGAATGGCAGATGTTGGTAGAAAAAGTGCTGGCAGATCCCAATGTGCGCCATTGTCCGCACGGCAGACCCGTTTGCTTTGTGATGAGCAAAAAAGAGCTTGAAAAACAATTTGGACGAATTGTGTGAATGATATGAAAAATGATCGAAAATGCTACTTGGCGGTAGCAGGTCCTACCGCATCCGGTAAAAGTGCTTTGGCGGTACAACTGGCACACGCTTTACACGGTGAAGTGGTATCAACCGATTCGATGCAGATTTACGATACCATTTCTATTGGTACGGCACGTCCGACTCTAGAGGAAATGGAAGGGATACCGCATCATTTGTTAGGTTTCTTACCACTGTCAGAACCGTATAGCGTGGCACGGTACGTTGTGGATGCAAAAGCGGTTTTATCAGAAGTAGATGGACGCGGAAATGTGCCCGTTCTCTGTGGCGGTACGGGACTGTATCTGCAATCTTTAATAGAAAATATCGCTTTCAAAGAAGATGCACAACAAACTTCTAAACTGCGTTCTGAGTTGAGAGAACGTGCGTTAGCGGAAGGCGGCGAGGTGCTGTTGCGCGAGCTGGCGGCTGTAGACCCTATTACGGCGGCAAAACTGCACCCAAATGACCACGGTCGCATCGTGCGCGCTTTGGAAGTGTATCATACCACGGGAAAACCTATCAGCGAACAAGTGGAGCAGTCCAGAACTGAACCGCCTGCGTTTGATACCTGTTTGATCACCTTAGATTTCAAGGATCGTGAAAAACTGTATGCCCGTATTCATAGACGGGTGGACGTTATGGTGGAAAACGGTCTTTTGGAAGAGGCGAGAGCGGTGCTGTCAGGGCCGTATGCGCCGACTGCGATGCAAGCAATCGGATACAAGGAATTGCGCCCGTATTTTGACGGCGAAGTATCGCTGGCGGAAGCGTTGGACAATTTGAAGAAAAGTACACGGCATTATGCCAAACGGCAATTATCTTGGTTTCGTCGTATACCGTATGCACACGTTTTGTACGTGGATGAATTTGAAGATTTGGCATCGCTCACTAAGGCTGCGCTCGCGGTGTGGAACGACTATAACAAAAGGAGGTAATGAGTATGAAACAGTTTCTGAAAAACAGCGGCACGTTTTTGGTGTCCATCGTACTGTTGGCATACGTGTTGTTGCAGATATATCCTATGTTTTATTCTCCCATTACTTCCGAAACGGTGTACACGTACAGCGCGTATGAAACGTTGAACGTGGAGTGTGTTGCCATCCGCAATGAAACCCCCGTACCGCTGAACACGTCAAATTATGTGTTTTATACGGTGCAAAACGGCACACGTGTTGCCAATGACGGCACCATCGCGGAACTGTATACCAATAAAGAAAACGCTCTCACCAAGCAACGATTGGCAGATCTGGATGAGGAAATCGCAGACTTAAAGGAAATCCAAGCGCTTGGCGCGAGTGGTGTGGCAGGTTTGGGTATTTTGGATACGCAGATTGACCGCGCGTTGGCGGAGTTGGTTTCGGTTGGAAGTGATGCTTCCATCAGTGAACTGCATGATCTGCGTCAACGGATGCTGGGCTTCTTTAACAAAAAGCAGACAGTTACCGCCAAAAATGTAGATTTCTCCGCACGTATTCAGACTCTTGAACAACAACGCGCGGATTTGGCAAAAGGATATACAGAGGCGTTGGGAGCGGTTAAAGCACCCGTTGCCGGATATTTTGTGGATCACATCGACGGCTTGGAAGGCGTTTTGACGGTGGATAAGGTTTCTCAGATGACCGTTGATAACGTGAATACGGCGTTGTCCGGTGAATTGACCACCGGTAACGCGGCGTATGCAGGTAAGATCGTCAGCGATTATTCTTGGTATATCGCTTGCGTGGTGCCGGACACGTATACCACTACCTTGGCGGTTGGTAGGCAATTGCGCGTGCGGTTGCCGCTGGTCATCGAAGAAGAAATCCCTGTGAAAGTGGTAGGATGTAATCGGGACGGTAAAGGCAATCTGTCGATTATATTCGAATGCGTGGATATGTCCGAATCGCTTTCTGCCATTCGCAAAGAATCGTTGGAGATTTTGCTGGTAGAACACAATGGATTGCGCGTGCCTAAGCGTGCTATCACCACCAATGCGGCGCAGGAAGTGGGCGTGTATATCCGTTCGGGCGATATCGTGCGTTTCCGCAGAATCGAACAGAAATACAGCGATGCGGCGGAGTACGTGATTTGTGAGATACGCGATGAAGACGGCTATTTGAGGCTGTATGATGAAATCATCACCGAAGGGAGCAATCTGTATGACGGAAAACTCATTCGTTAGAGATAATCTGTTACGCATCCGTGAGCAGATTCAAACGGCTTGTGCGCGCGCAGGCAGACCAAGCGATAGCGTGGAACTGTTGGCGGTTACCAAAACCGTATCACCGTTACTTATCAACGAAGCGATAGAGGCGGGAGTAACCGCTATCGGTGAAAACCGTGTGCAGGAATATCTTGGCAAAAAGGGTGATCTGCATCTGGACGGTGTCCAAACGCATTTGATCGGACATTTGCAGACCAACAAGGTGAAAAGCATTGTCGGTCAGGTGGATATGATGCAGTCGGTGGACAGCGAGCGACTGGCATCTGCCATCGGAAAGGCTTCGGTGGCACAGGGGATTACAACCAACGTGCTGTTAGAGGTCAACATCGGCAGAGAACCACAAAAATCCGGTGTGCTGCCGGAAGAGTTGCCGCAATTACTGGAAACGGTGTCGGCTTTGGACGGTATTTCGGTACAAGGTTTGATGACCGTACCGCCAATTTTGGACACAGAATACGAAAAAAGAAAAATATTTTCAGAAATGTACCAATTGTTTGTTGACATTCGTGCAAAAAAATTAGATAATATAAATATGAATATACTCTCAATGGGTATGTCAGGAGATTTTACCGAAGCCATTCTGGAGGGTGCTACTACCGTTCGGGTGGGGACGGCGATCTTTGGTTACAGACAGTATTAAAAAACGGAGGTAAGGAAAATGGGTTTTTTAGATAAGTTGGTAGACGCCATCAATAAGTCTCCCGAGGACGAACTGGACGAGGAAGTTATGGTTGAAGAGGAAGAGCAGACCATCACTCGTAAAGAAAGAGCAATCTATGATGACGAGCCGAAGAAAGGCAACAAGGTCGTGAACATTCACGCGACCGCGCAGTTGCAGGTGGTGCTCGTGAAACCCGAGCGCTTTGACGATGCCAGCACTGTTGCTGATCATCTCAATGCGAAACGCACTGTGGTGTTGAACCTCGAATCCGCGAATAAAGACGTTGCACGCCGTATTCTCGACTTCTTGAGCGGTGTGGCGTATGCAAATGACGGTCAGATCAAAAAGGTTGCGAACTGCACCTTTATCATCACTCCTTACAATGTGGGCGTGATGGGCGATCTGCTGGACGAACTGGAGAACAATGGACTCTATTTCTGAGGACTCGTTGTTACTGGCACGAGCGGAAGATGCTGTGCGGCTGTGTGATAAACACGGGTATCCGCACTTCGTCGGCTTTTTGGATGAACGTCAGCAAAGTCTGTTGCGTTCACACCTCAAAAGGCAACCGGGGATTTCTGTGTGCTTTTGGGGCGGTCATGAGCAGGCGGAACGCACGCTGCTCGGTGTATTTCCCGACTTTTTACCTATCGACAATGAGATGTTCCCGTTGGTTGCGCTCACCTGTCGCTATCGCGATCAAGCGGTGCTGTCCCATCGGGATTTTCTCGGTACGCTGATGGCACACGGCATTCGCCGTGATAAGGTGGGGGATATTCTGTGCTTTACAGGCAAAACCGTTGTGTTTGTCAGCGAAGATATTGCTTCCTATTTGTGTGAGCAGATCACCAAGGTGGGCGGCGAAGGCGTTGCAATTACGTGTGGTTTGGATGAACCGTTGAACTTTGCGCGTACATATCGGGAAGTACATATGACCATTGCGTCGCTCCGACTGGATAACGTTGTCAAAGCATTGACGGGGTTATCGCGCGAAAAAGCGGCGTCCTTGATTACGAGCGGTTTGGTGGCGCATAACCATCTGCCGTGTCAAAATGTGTCCAAAGCAGTTGCTGAGGGAGACGTTTTGTCGGTACGCGGTTACGGCCGTTTTCGGGTGATTTCTGCCGCAACACGCACGAAAAAAGATCGAATTGTGCTGATAGCACATCAATATCAATAACGATTTCGGAGGATATTCTCATGTACACTGTAGATGATATCAAAAATATTACATTCACCAAAACGCTCGGTGGATATAAAACCGCTGAGGTGGATGATTTTATCGATATCTGTGCGGAAACGGTCGAAGAATTGACCAAGCAGAACGAAGACCTTAAAAAGAAAATGGAACTGCTCGCTAACAAAGTTGTGGAGTATCGCAACGATGAAGACAGTATCCGTACCGCACTTCTCAGTGCACAGCGCATGGGTGATACGGTTCTCCGTGAAGCCAATCATAAAGCAGGCCTCATTTTGGAAGATGCCAAAATCAAGGCGGAGAAGATCGAAGAAGTTGCCAAACAGCAGATCGCGGACGAGGTCAAAGAACTCGAACGCATCAAAAAACTGGTCAGTGATTTCAAAACGCAGATCCTTGGTGTGTATCGCGAGCATCTGGCCTTGATTGACGTGTTGCCCGATTATTCTCAGCCTGCTGAACAGGAAACGACAGAAGAGCCTGTTGAAGAACAGCAAGAAGAGGCGGTAGTCGAAGAAGAACAGCCCGTTGAGGTTGTTGAGGAAGAAACGGCCGTCGAAGCGGTGGAAGAACCTGCTTCTGTACCGTTTGAGGATGCCGTTGAAGAGGTTGACGAAGAGCCTGCTCCGTTGTTCATGGGCGAAGAGAAGGGAGAGCCCGCTCGTTTCACCGATTTGAAATTCGGCGCTGATTATAACATCGCTGATGACGTGGACGAGGATGACAAGAAACGTTCCAAACGTAAATTGTTCTGATGATATGACAAAACGGCGCACAATGCGCCGTTTTGCGTTTGTTGGGAGAGGTACTATGAAGAAGTTTTTGAAAAGTTTTAGTTTTCCGGGCGCTTGGAAATATCGCTTGTGGATGTTTCTGCCGGCCTTGGCGTTGATCGGACTCGACCAATGGTTCAAAGTGCTGGCGACACAGCGTTTGCGTGAGAAGACTGCGTATGTTTTGATAGACGGCGTGCTGGAACTGGTGTATGTGGAAAACACAGGCGCCGCATTCAGTATTTTGCAAAATCAACAGTGGTTTTTTATTATTGTAACGACCATTGTGATGCTGTTTTTGACGACGGTTATTCTCAGCGGCAGATACCGTAAAAACCCGTTGCTCAACCTCAGCTTTGTGCTGGTGTTTGCAGGCGGTATCGGTAACCTGATCGATCGTATCTGGCACGGCTTTGTGGTGGATTATATCTATGTCAGATGGATCGATTTCCCTGTCTTCAATTTTGCGGATTGCTGTTTGGTGATCGGTGCGATCTTTATGCTGATTTTCTTCTTCTTCGTATATGAAGACCCTGCATCCAAAAAAGTTTCTGTGGAAAAAGGTGCATCGGATGACAAACAAGAGTTGGATAATCCCTGACGATGCCGTCGGTGAACGTATCGACCGTTATCTGTCGGATGTGTTGGAACTGACCCGTTCTGCGGCACAGCACCTGTTGGACGATGCGCACGTGTCGGTGAGCGGAAAATCAGTGTCCAAAAACTATAAATTACGTGCAAACGATGAGATTGCGGTGGAAATTCCGGATCCTGTGGCGTATGAAGCAGAACCTGAAAACATTCCGTTGCAAATCGTGTATGAAGATGCCCATTTGCTGGTGGTCAATAAACCAAAAGGTATGGTGGTGCATCCTGCCGCAGGTAATTATACGGGAACGCTGGTCAATGCGTTGCTGTATCATTGCGGCGACAGCCTTTCAGGTATCAACGGTGTGCTGCGTCCGGGTATTGTGCATCGCATTGACAAGGATACCAGCGGTCTTTTGATCGTTGCAAAGAATGATCGTGCGCACGTGGGGCTTGCTGAACAGATAAAGGAACACACCTTTACACGTGTATATGAAACGGTTGTGTTCGGAAATATCAAGCAAGATGAGGGTACGGTGAATGCGCCGATTGGCAGACATCCCGTACACCGTAAGAAAATGGCGATTACGCCGACCAATTCCAAGCACGCAGTAACGCACTATGAAGTGATCGAACGATTTGCAGGCAGTGCGAATACACCTGCATACACGCACGTGCGTTGTCGTTTGGAAACAGGTCGTACCCATCAGATTCGCGTGCATATGTCTCATATCGGGCATCCCGTAGCGGGAGATATGGTATACGGTCCTGAAAAGCACAAAGAGCTGGAAGGACAATGCCTGCATGCGCGTACCATCGGATTTGTTCATCCGATCAGCGGAGAATATCTGGAGTTTACAAGTGAATTGCCGCAGTATTTTGAAACGTTTTTGCAAAAATTACGCAAATAAAAACGCGATGTGTTTACACATCGCGTTTTTTGTTTGTGCTTATTTTTTGAAACTGTCTTTCAAAGAAACCGAACGGTTGAAGACGAGATGTTCTTTGGAACTATCTTTGTTGTCCACACAGAAATAACCAAGACGCATAAACTGGAAGGAGGCAGGGGCTGTGGCGTTTGCGAGAGCTGCTTCCACTTTACAGTTTTTGAGTACTTCCAAAGACTCGGGATTGAGGCAATCGAGGAAATCTTTATCGCCTGCATCCGGATCGGCATCTGCGAAGAGGGAAGCGTACATTCTGACTTCCGCATCTACTGCAGTCTTGGAGTCTACCCAATGGATAGTGCCTTTGACCTTGCGACCGTCGGGAGTGTTGCCGCCCTTGGTTTCGGGGTCGTAGGTAGCAGTAACTTCAATAACGTTACCGTTTTCATCCTTTTTGCAACCGGTGCATTTCACCACATAAGCGGATTTAAGACGCACTTCGTTGCCGGGGAACATACGGAAATAACCTTTGACGGGTTCTTCCATAAAGTCGTCCTGCTCGATCCACAGTTCTTTGGAGAAGGTAACGGTGTGTGTGCCGCTTTCCGGATCAACGGGGTTGTTTTCTACTTCAAACACGTCGGAAGCATCCGCAGGATAGTTTTCAATGACCAGTTTTACGGGATGCAAAACTGCCATTGCACGGGTGGCGTGCGCGTTGAGATCTTCGCGCAGGCAATGTTCGAGAAGTCCCATTTCCACTGTATTGGGCACTTTTGCAACACCGATACGATCGCAGAAATCGCGGATGGAAGCGGCGGTGTAGCCACGGCGGCGCAGACCGCACAGGGTAGGCATACGCGGATCGTCCCATCCGCACACATAGTTTTCTTCCACCAACTTGCGAAGTTTTCTCTTGGACATCACGGTGTAGTTAATGCCGAGACGAGCAAATTCGATCTGTCTGGGGTTGGCATCATAATCCACGTTGTCGCGTACCCAGTTGTACAGCGGACGGTGATCCTCAAATTCCAAGGAACACAGGGAGTGGGTGATGTCTTCCATCATATCTTCCAGCGGATGTGCGTAATCGTACATCGGATAAATGCACCATTTATCGCCCTGGCGATGATGATGTGCATGGTTGATGCGATAGATAACGGGATCGCGCATATTGAAGTTGCCGCTGGCAAGGTCGATTTTTGCGCGGAGGGTCATTTTGCCGTCTTCGAATTCGCCTGCACGCATACGAGCGAAGAGGTCGAGGCTTTCTTCGATCGGACGGTCGCGATACGGGCTGACAGCAGGGTGGGAGAGGTCGCCGCGGTTGTTGTGCACCTCTTCTGCGGACAGTTCACACACATAAGCCAAGCCTTTTTTAATCAGACCGACAGCCAGTTCATACATCTTCTCAAAATAATCGGAAGCATAGTAGAAACGGTCGTCCCAGTCAAAGCCGAGCCAATGGATATCTTCCTGTATCGCTTCGACGTATTCGACGTCCTCTTTGGTCGGGTTGGTGTCATCCATACGCAGGTTACAAATACCGCCGTATTTCAGCGCAGTACCGAAATCGATGCACAGCGCTTTGGCGTGGCCGATGTGCAGATAGCCGTTCGGCTCAGGCGGAAAACGGGTGTGTACCTGCTTGCCGTAGCAACGACCGTTTTCTTTCAGTTCTTCATCAATGATCGCATGGATAAAATTGGTGGGTGCGGTGGTTTCCGCTACATTTTTGATTTCTTCTGCCATTAGTTATTTCCTCCGTTGATAAACGCATCAAAACGTGCGAACACGCGCTCGACGCCCAGTAATTGCATAATCGCACACAGATCGGGGGTGTTACGTCTGCCGGTAACTGCGATACGCAACACCGTGCTGACGTCGCCGACGTGTCCTTTAAATGCATCGGGATTTTGTTTGTATGCTTTCACATCAGGCGAGAAACCAAGTCCTTCGCAGATGGATTTTACCGTGTCGAACCACGCTTGTTTGTCCGCTGCAGGATCGTATACCGCTTTGTAAGCATCGAGAATGGCGGCGGCATCCGCAGTGCTGATGTTTTCGGGCAATGCATCGACAGGGGAGAAAGTCTCGTCAAAGAAATAAGCCGCATAGTCGGGAGCATCACTCCATTTAGCGAGATCTTTGCGCGGTTTCGCGCCGCCGCGGTCGATGTCAAAAATACCTTCCGCAAACGTGAGATCGTTTTCAAGACGAGCCGCAAAATCGGTGTCGTACACTTTTGCCCAAGCAAGTACGTTATCCAGCACTTCTTTGGCGGTCATACGGGAAATGACGTTTTTGCTGACGTCGTTGAGTTTTTGCATATCAAACAGCGCGCCCGAAACGCTCATCTTCTTGAGATTGAACGGGAATTTCGCACGATCGGCATCCGCGTTGCAACGGCGCCAATCCTCGAAATCGCTGTTGGCGACGGTCATCAGATATTCCAGAACGCTTTCTTTCGGATATCCCTGCTCGGCGTAATAATGCATCGCCGCTTCGGGATCTTTGCGCTTGGAGAGTTTGCGTTTGCCACCGTTATCTTCTTTCATTATGGGGCTGACGTGTGCATATTTCGGCGCTTTGAAACCGAGCAACTGGAACAGCTGCAGATGTTTCGGAACGGAAGAGATCCATTCATCACCGCGGATGACGTGGGTGGTACGCATCAAATGATCGTCCACGGCGTGTGCAAAGTGATAGGTGGGGATACCATCGGACTTGAGCAACACCAGATCTTCGTCGTTTTCAGGCATTTCAATGGTGCCTTTGATCATATCGGTGAACTTGATACGACGGCTTTCATCGCCGGGAGAACGTAAACGCACGACGTAACTTTCGCCTGCTTCGATACGCTTGATAGCATCAGCCGTGTTAATCAGGCGGCATACAGCGTATTTGCCGTAGTAACCTGTGCGGTCTTTGTTGGCTTCTTGTGCAGTCCTTGCAGCTTCGCGCTGCTCTTCGGAACAGAAGCAGGGGTATGCAAGACCCTGTTCCACAAGGGATTTGACGTAGGTCTGATAGATTTCTACGCGGTGGCTTTGCTGATAAGGGCCGTAGTTGCCTTTCACCACGCCGGGAGCGACAAAACCTTCATCGAGATTCAAGCCGTAAGTAGACAGACCGGTGAGGATATCTTCAGCGCCGCCTTCCACCTCGCGCTTTTTATCGGTGTCTTCCAAACGGAAGTAGAACAGACCGTTAGAAGCGTTGGCGGTCAGACGGTTGATCATCGCGGTGAAGAATACGCCCAGATGCAAATATCCGGTGGGGCTGGGTGCGATACGGGTTACACGTGCGTTTTCATCCAAACCACGTGCAGGATATAACGCTTCATAATCCTCGGGCGTCTTTTGGATGTCGGGGAACATGACAGCGGCTAATTGTTGTAATTCAGTCACTTTAGAAACCTCCTCAAGGGGTATATACTACATATTTAATTTATTTTACATTTTTATATTGAAAATGTCAATGAAAGTATGGTAATATAAGTAAAAAATATGCCACAGAAGGGATATCGTATGGAACAAAACATGGAAAATGTGCGCAGAAAGCGCGCTTTAAGTTGTATTCAGCCTACAGGCGCACCCACTTTGGGTAATTACCTGGGTGCTTTGCGCAACTGGGTATCGATGCAGGATGAGTTTGATTGTGCATTTGCGGTCGCTGATCTGCATGCGCTCACCGTCCGTCAAGAACCTGCCAAATTGCGTCAGCAGATCATGGAAATGTATGCATTGCTGTTAGCGATTGGTCTGGATCCTGAGAAAAATCTGATCTTTGTGCAGTCCCATGTGCCTGCACACGCGGAACTGTCCTGGTTGCTCTCTTGTTGCACCCAGTTTGGCGAGCTTTCCCGTATGACCCAGTTTAAAGATAAATCCGCCAAACACGCGGATAACATCAATCTCGGTCTGTTTGCCTATCCCACGCTGATGGCGGCGGATATTCTGTTGTATCAACCGGATTACGTGCCTGTTGGCGCCGATCAGAAACAGCATTGCGAACTTTCCCGCAATATTGCAGAACGTTTCAATGGTGTATACGGGAACACCTTTACAGTACCAGAGCCCTATATTATGAAGACCGGCGCACGTGTTCGCTCGTTGCAGGACCCCACCAAGAAGATGTCCAAGTCGGACGAAAATCAAAACTCGTTTATTTCTCTGAAAGATGATGCGGATACCATCATCCGCAAGTTCCGTCGTGCCGTTACCGACAGTGAAGCGTGTGTGCGCTACGCGGAAGGCAAAGACGGTATCAACAATCTGATGGAGATCTACAGTGCTGTTACCGGCAAATCGCTGGATGCGATTGAACAGGAATTTGCAGGTCGCGGTTACGGCGACTTTAAAACCGCTGTCGGTGAGGCTGTTGCTCTGGAACTCGCTCCCATTCAGGCGCGTTTGGCAGAATTGATGGGGGATAAAGCACAGCTGGAAGCGTATATGAAACAAGGTGCGGAACGAGCATACCGCATTGCCAATCGTACGCTGGATAAAGCGAAGAAAAAGATGGGTCTTACCCTCTTGAAATAACATCGAGGAGAATTACCTTGATAGAATTTTTGTATCACGATAAATACATCGTCGTGTGTGTCAAGCCTGTCGGCATTTTGTCCGAACCAATGG
Source organism: Acutalibacteraceae bacterium (assembly GCA_045649855.1). Taxonomy (GTDB): domain Bacteria; phylum Bacillota; class Clostridia; order Oscillospirales; family Acutalibacteraceae; genus URNF01. Next base: position 17,260 of record JAZRQN010000005.1, read on the forward strand.
CGCGTGAGAAAAATCTGCCTGCACTTCTTCAAAAACAGACGGGTGCTTATAAAGTAGATGTCATTCACCGTCTGGATCGCAATGTCGGCGGTGTAATGGTGTATTCCAAAAGCCGTAAAGCAACCGAAATACTTGCCAAAATGATGGCGTCCCATCATTTTGAAAAGGAGTATTTGGCGGTGGTGGAGGGGCAATTGCCTCCGAGTGGCGTGTTGGAAGATTATCTGCGTAAAGATCGTAAAAATTGCAAAGTGTACGTCGCAAAAGAGCGCGACGCGGATGCCAAATACGCCAAGTTGGAGTATGAGGTATTGGCGGAGAAAAAAGGATTGTCGCTCGTGCGAGTGCGTTTGCATACGGGCAGAACCCACCAGATTCGCGTACAGTTTGCATCCCGAGGTTGGCCGCTTGTGGGCGATACCAAATACGGAAAACAAGATACGAAAGATAACGGTAAAACGCCGATTGCCTTGTTTTCATATCGTTTGGCGTTTTCGCACCCCGTTACGAGAGAGCCGATTGAAGGATTTGCTCTACCACCGATCAAAGGTGTGTTTTCGGTGTTTGAAAAACAATTACGCGCATTGAAAAAATAAGAAAAAGACCTGTTGTTCGATGAACAACAGGTCTTTTTTGTTTCGTTCAAATCCCACCGTGTCGTAAAGTGATCGTATAACCTGCTACTAAGTTGAAGCAGGTGGGTGACTGCCCAATGATTTCGCGCTCCCTTCGTCCAACACTGCTCAAAGACAGGTCGGGAGGTCTGCAGTCCGGCATCGGAGCGAAAGTCCCCTTTTACATAGTGTAGTAGGGTTAAAGAACACAGGTCCGCGAGCACAGCAGGATGTTTGGTTGCACACTTATTCGGCGTCGATCTCGTACAGTTCTGCCAAACGCTCTTCGAAGATAGCGGCGATTTCGTCAAACTCTTCGTCATCTTCGATCGGAACGAGCAGATCTTCGCCGTCTTCAGTTACGACTTGCAACACGATGAGTTCGCCGTCGTCTTCGACCGCAGCCTGCGGATCGAGAACGGGAACCAAAGCGACATAGCGCGCTTCGTCGGTCTCGATGGCGTCCAGAATTTCAAACTGATGCTGAACACCGTCTTCATCAACAACCGATACCAAATCGGGGGTAAAATCTTCCATGTAAATTCTCCTAACGTTTGAATTTTTACAGTACCATTTTATCTTGTAATTCCTTGTTCGTCAAGTGCTAAAATTTGTTTCTTTCATACTCTCTTTTGCATAATTTGATAGTGAGATATACCGATGAAAGGAGGGACAAGAATGGAAAAATGGAATTTTTACGTTCCGACCGTTACCCAGGCGATGCGCGGAAAACGAGAACTTGGGGCGGTTGGTATCACGGCGTATATCGGACGGAATACCGATATGCATCGCACCGAGGGGTGTGGCTATATCATTGTGGTGCCCGAGGACGGTCAGCGGGCGGCAAGTGTGTTACAGAAGAAAAGTATTTCGATTACGCGCCATGAGGTTGTGAGGTGAGAACTATGTATTATTTAGATAACGCGGCCACCACCTATCCGAAACCGAAAGTGGTACACGATGCAATGGGGGAGGCGCTGACGAAATACGGAGCCAACCCCGGACGCGGTGGTCATGATATGGCGTTTTCCACCTCGGAAATGGTGTTCCGTTGCCGTGAAACGGCGGCGGAATTTTTTGGTGCGTCATTGCCTGAGCAGGTGATATTCACGCCAAACTGCACCACGTCGCTGAATATGGTCATCAAGGGCGTTCTGAAGCATGGAGGCAGAGCACTGATCAGCGATGTGGAACACAACGCTGTAGTACGACCATTGCACGCATTGTCCACTGACACTTCCGTTTATGATGTTGTGAAAACGGATATCACCGATCCCGAAAAAACGCTGTATCATTTTAGATCTGCCATTCGATCGGACACTCGTTTGATCGTTTGTACGCACGCATCCAACGTGTTGGGGAATATTTTACCTGTTCGCGAGATTGGTGCACTGGCGCGACGAATGCATATTCCGTTCGCGGTGGATGCTGCACAGACCGGTGGGGTTTTACCGATCGATATGCAAAAAGATAACGTGGATTTTTTGTGTGTTGCAGGGCATAAAGGGTTGTACGGACCGATGGGAACGGGTATGCTGTTAACATCGGATCAATATGCGTTACCGTCTTTTGTACAAGGCGGAACCGGCAGTCGTTCGATGGATCCTATGCAACCGGAGGAATTGCCTGATCGTCTGGAAAGCGGCACTCCGAATACGGTTGGCATTTGCGGTCTGCTTGCTGCTATGGAATGGGTGAAAAGTATTGGGGTTCATAACATCAGACGGCACGAGCAGCAATGTGCACAACGCTTGTATTCGTGTCTGCGTGCAATTCCGCAAGCAGAGGTGTATACACCGTTTCCGCGATCGGATCTGTTTGTGCCGCTGGTTTCTTTTAATTTCAAAAATGTACCGAGCGAAGAAACCGCACGCTTGCTGAATGAACAGGGGGTCGCGGTACGTGCGGGACTGCATTGTGCTCCGCTTGCACACCGTAAGATGGGAACGACGGAGAGTGGGGCGGTACGGTTGGCACCCTCTGTGTTTACCAACGCCGAGCAGGTGGAGTCGGTGTGTAAAATTCTTCGACAAACTGCTCAAAAAACATTGCAATGATATAAAAAATATGATAGAATATATATAAGAATATATAGGAGGGAGAAAATCGGATGGCAGAATTTTTGGCGACAGCGTGGAATAGCGTGCGCGGATTTTTTTCTACCTTTAACTGGTTTGCAGATACGGTCGATATTATATTGGTCGCTCTGATTATTTTTTACGTGATTCGTATGATCAGGGATTCACGTGCGGAGCAGCTCATCAAGGGGCTGTTGCTGTTAGTGATTGCGTATTTGTTTGCATGGGTGTTCGATTTTGTAACGGTGCGGTATTTACTGCAGCTGTTGTTTGACAATGCGTTGTTGGTTTTGGTGGTGATCTTCCAGCCGGAACTGCGTCGTATATTGGAAAAGACGGCGAATTCTCGTTCGGGTCTTCCGTCGGTGTTCAGCGTGTTTGCCAAAGAGGAAGAAGAACGCTATATTCAGGAACTCAACCGTTCCATTTCCGCTGTTTCGGGTGCGACCCGCACGTTGCAACAGTTTAAAATGGGTGCACTCATTGTGTTTGAACGCACCACGAAATTGGGCGAGATCGCCAATACGGGCACGGTGGTGGACGCTACGCCGACCGCAGAACTCATCTCCAATATTTTCTTCAATAAAGCACCTTTGCACGACGGCGCTATGATCATCCGCGACGGTAAAGTACATGCCGCCGGTTGTATCCTGCCGCTGTCGGATAATCAGCATATCAGCCGTGAATTGGGCACGCGCCACCGCGCAGGTGTCGGTATGAGCGAAAACTCCGATGCTGTTGTGGTGATCGTATCTGAGGAAACGGGCAACATTTCGGTAGCAGTCGGCGGTAAATTGGAACGCGACTTTACGCCGGAATCGCTTCGTGTGAAACTCAGTAACGAACTTGCTCCCACCTCCGGTGAGGACGATACTGCAGGACGTGGTATTGTGCGTCTGTTCGGGAGGAAGAAAAAATGAAACGGAAATTTAGTTTAGGAAACCTGTTGCACAACGATCGCTTGATCCTGGTGATTTCCTTTGTGTTGGCGATTGCTGTGTGGGCGGCGGTTGTGTACGGTCCCAGTAATGAACAAGAACGCACCATCAGCGGTATTCCTGTTACGTTTTCTTTGGGTGAATACGCTGAGAGTGAGAATATCCATTTGATCGACGGACAAGATTTCACCGCATCGGTGAAAGTGTACGGCCGCCGTTCGGTGGTGGCGCAGTTGAGTGCGCAAGATATTTTGTTGACTGTGGACACCAGTACGATGATACAAGCAGGCACTTATCAGGGATTGCCGATCAAAGCTATCAAAAACGGTAAGCAGACTGATTTTGAGATTTTGTCGGTGGAACCTGCAGTGGCAACGCTTACCTGCGATGTTTGGGTGGAAGCCACCTTTACTGTGCAAACGAAAATGCCCGGTATCACGTCTGCCGATGAAACAAAATATCAACTCGGCACGCCGTTGGTCGCGGGTGATGCGGTGCAGAATTCCACCGTTACCGTTACCGGTCCAAAATCGGAAATCGATACTATTGATGCGATAGTTGCTGTGGTTGATGAAACACATTCCTTGTCTGAAACCGGTGTGTTTGATGCAACGCTCAAAGCAGTAGATAAAAACGGCAACGATGCGAATATCGCGCATTGCAGTATGAACGGCGATAACGCTTCTGTTCGTGTAACCGTTCCTGTGTTGTTCTATCATCGTTTGGATCTGAAAGCCCAGTTGCTCAATGCACCGACCGCTTATGCGGGACGTGATGATGTGGTGGTGTTTGATCCGCCGTATTTGGAACTGTGGGGCAGTGAACAGGCGATTGAGGAATTTTCCGCACAGGTATCCAAGTTGTGCACCTTTGATTTCAGTGCGTTGACACCGGAAGATATGACGCAGGAATTGCAACTGCAGGTGCCGGATACGCTGACCGTTTCTGAAAACGTGGAATCGATTACCGCGAAATTCAATATCGGTAGAATCACATCCAAAAAGTTGGATTTGGAATTGACCGATGATAATGTGCAACTTGAGAACTGTCCGACAGGGCTGGTGGTGAAACCGACAGGGAAAACGCTCAAGAATATTGTCATATGCGGTCCTTCCAACGTGATTAACAGAATTCGTACTCGTGATCTGGTGCTGACGCTGAATGTCAATAACGAAGCGACGTTGGGACAGCGTACACTGACTGCTACTGTGAGCGTGGAAGGATATGATGACGTGTGGATCTATTACGGAGAAAATGCCGCAGGTTATCAGATGCTTGCCACTATTGAGAAATCAGAATAATGTACAAATGAAAATAGGGACGGAATTTTCCGTCCCTATTTTTGGAGGATATACATGGCTTTGCAAAAAAATCAAGTGATACCGCTGACCATCACGGGCGTAACAGGTGAGGGAAACGGTATAGGCAGGACTGAGGATGGTATGGCAGTTTTCGTGCCTTTTACCGCTGTGGGTGATGAGATTTCCTGCCGTATTCAAAAAGTGGATAAACGGTATGCGTTTGGTCGTGCGGTGGAGATTGTACGTCCGTCTGCCGATCGTTGCAAAGCAGGCGAACGTGATTGTCCTGCGTATGGCAAATGCGGTGGGTGCACCTGGCGACATGTAACATACGAAGCGGAAGCGCAGTATAAATGGCAAAAGGTCGCGGATGCTATCTTGCATATTGGCGGTCTGGATATCACGCCAAATCCGATTGTGAAAGCGGATGCATCCGATCGCTACCGCAACAAAGCACAATATCCGCTCGGCGTGCAGGACGGCAGAATTGTGGCTGGTTTTTATGCGCCGCGCAGCCATCGTGTCATCGAGCAACTCGATTGTGCACTGCAACCGACCTTGTTTGCGGATATTCTGCAAACGGTGATTGGATGGATGGAACAGTATTCCATATCCGTATATGACGAAACTGTGCATCGTGGTCTGTTGCGCCACGTATATATTCGCTATGGAGAACAAACCAATGAGACGATGGTGTGCCTGGTGGCAACTTCGGGCAAAATTCCTGCTTTGGATGTGTTGACCGCTCGTTTGCAGGAGGCAGTACCCTGTTTGCGTTCTTTGGTGGTCAATATCAACCGCAAGGATACCAATGTCATTTTGGGTGATGAAGAATATACCGTGTTTGGCGACGGATATATCACCGACGTGTTGTGCGGTTTGCGTTTCAAATTATCTGCGCGCTCGTTTTACCAAGTCAATCGCGCACAAACCGAGAAACTGTATGCGCTTGCGGCGGATGCGGCGGCGCTGACAGGGGAGGAAACATTGCTCGATTTATATTGTGGTACGGGTACTATCGGTTTATCGATGGCAAACCGTGTCAAATCGCTCATCGGCGTAGAAATCGTTGCTCCTGCTGTGGAAAATGCCAAAGAAAACGCCAAGGAAAACGGCATTGAGAATGCACGCTTTATTTGTGCGGATGCCGCCAAAGCGGCAGAAACCCTTCAAAAAGAAGGGGTGCGCCCAGACGTGGTGATTGTAGATCCGCCGCGCAAAGGATGCGATGAAGCGCTTTTAGATACCGTTGCGCAGATGTCTCCCGATCGGGTGGTGTACGTATCCTGCGATCCGGCAACGCTTGCGCGTGATTTGAAACGTTTTGCTGAACGCGGCTATGAAACCAAAATGGTTACTCCCGTCGATTTGTTCCCCGGGACGATGCACTGTGAAAGCGTGTGTTCGCTGATGAAAAAAGGCGGAGATGTTGTATGAAGATTACATATATTCATCACAGTTGTTTTCTGATTGAAACCAAGCGTTGTTACTATTTGTTCGATTACGAAACAGGGGATTTGCCGAAATTGGAACGGTCAAAACCGATGTTTGTACTGTCCAGTCATTGGCATCATGATCACTATAATTCGAACATATTTCCGATGCTTCGTGAGTTGGGTATGCAAACGGTGTATGCCGTTTTGTCCAAAGATATCAAGCTTCCTGCAAACGTGGATGTTTTACAAGTATCTGCTGGTCGGGAATATACGCTGTGTCTGGGACAAACGCTGACAACTTTTACGTCTACGGATGTAGGCGTTGCGTTTTTGATTGAAGACGGCGAGCAAATCATATATCACGCAGGTGATCTCAACGATTGGGTGTGGGCGGAAGAAACCGCCGCATATAATCATCAAATGACCAAGAAGTATCGTGAGCAGATTGACCTGCTGTGTCAAAAACTGGACGGTCGGCAAACCGACGTTGCGTTTGTGGTGTTAGACCCCAGACAAGAACAGGATTACGATAGGGGAATGTGCTACTTTTTGGAACACATCCCTGCCAAAACGGTGTATCCGATGCATTATTGGGGCAAACCGCAGATTGTAGATGCGTTTTTGGAAGCATATCCGCAATATGCTGAGCAAATTCAAAAACCTGAATAAATTTAATGCGCTGTGCGCGGGAAAGAGGATATATATGAAATTCAAAATGGTTCACGAAAATTACAATGTTGCCAATCTGGAAGCATCTATGGCTTTTTATGAGAAAGCACTGGGCCTTCGCGAAGTGAGACGTATTAACGGTGATGGTTTTGTCATTGTATACGTGGGCAACGCGGAAAGCGATTTCGTGTTGGAACTCACCTGCCTGGAAGGACATCCCGAGAAGTATGATTTGGGCGAGTGTGAATTCCATTTGGCGTTTGAAACGGAAGATTATGATGCGGCGCATAAACTGCATGAAGAAATGGGTTGCATCTGTTATGAAAATCCTGCAATGGGTATTTATTTCATCACCGACCCCGATGGGTATTGGCTGGAGATCGTCCCTGCGAAGAAATAAGGAGCGGTATACATGCAAGAAGGTGTTACAAGAAGAGAACAAGCGGTTACCGATATGGCGGAAATCATCCGTATTCTGGGCACTGCACAGGTGATCCACGTGGCAATGGTGGATCACGGCGAACCATATGTAGTGCCGATGAATTACGGTTACACAATGCAGGATGATACGCTGACAATCTATTTGCACGGTGCGAACAGCGGTAAGAAGATTGATATTCTGCGTGAGAACCCGAAGGTGTTTTTTGAACTGGTATGCGATGCCGAATCCTTTGATGGTCAGATTGCGTGCCAGTACGGTATGGCGTATGCATCTGTTATGGGAAAAGGCATTGCCACACTGGTGGAAGATGTGGAGGAGAAGAAATACGGATTATCCGTCCTGATGAAGACGCAGACGGGCAAAGATTTCACCTTCACCGATCGGATGGTGGGTATCGTGCAGATCATTCGCATCGATGTGGCTTCCTATACCGCCAAACATCGCCCGAAACCGCAAAAAGGAAATGCATAAGATGAGTGATACAAGCGCATCCAGACAACAAGAAAAATTTGAATATCTGACCACCGCGCCGGTTGAAAAACTGGTATTGCGTCTGTCGGTACCCACCATTATCAGTATGCTGATCACCTCCATTTACAATATGGCGGATACCTTTTTTGTGGGTCGTATCAACACCAGTGCCACTGCGGCTGTCGGTGTGGTATTTTCGCTGATGGCAATCATTCAGGCGTTTGGTTTTATGTTCGGCCATGGATCGGGAAATTACATTTCCCGTGCACTCGGCAGACAAAACACAAAGGATGCCGCAAAAATGGCGGCGACGGGATTTTATTCCTCGTTTTTATTCGGTATGCTGATGACCGTGCTGGGATTTGTGTTTTTGGAACCGCTGAGCCTGTTGCTCGGCGCAACCGAGACCAGTTTGCCGTACGTGCAGGCATATATGCGGTATATCCTGCTTGGCGCACCGTTTATGACCGCATCGTTCACTCTGAACAATCAGTTGCGGTTTCAAGGGAATGCAACCCTTGCGATGATCGGTATTACCACGGGTGGTCTTTTGAACGTGGTGCTGGATCCGATTTTCATTTTTGTCTTGGGGTTTGGCATCAGTGGCGCGGCGATTGCAACGGTAATCAGCCAGTTCGTAGGATTTTGCATTTTGCTCGGCGCTACGTTTTTCAAAGGGAACATTCGTATGTCGCCGCGTAATTTCACACCGCGATTCCGCTACTACAAGGAGATCTTTTTGATCGGTTGTCCCTCGCTGATGCGACAGGGCCTTTCCAGCATTGCCACTGTTTGTCTCAATTCTATGGCGGGTGTATACGGCGATGCGGCGGTAGCGGGTATGTCGGTGGTCAGTCGTATTATGATGTTCGCATTTTCAGCACTCATCGGTTACGGTCAAGGTTTTCAGCCGATATGCGGCTTCAACTTCGGTGCCGGTTTGCACCACCGTATCGAAAAAACTTTTTGGTTTTGTGTCAAATCGGCAACGGTGGTACTTGTCGCTTTGTCGGTTGCAGGTTTTATCTTCGCGCCGCAGTTGGTCGCACTCTTCCGTGATGATCCTGCTGTCGTTGCAATCGGCACGCGCGTTTTGCGTGCGCAATGTGTTACTTTCCCGTTGTGTACGTGGATTGTGTTCAGTAATATGATGACGCAGAACTTGCGCCTGACCTACTCCGCAATGTTGCTTGCCACTGCGCGTCAAGGACTGTTTTTCATCCCCGTTGTGTTGGTGTTGCCGCACTTTTTCGGTGTCGGTGGCTTGGTGATTGCGCAGTCCATTTCGGATGTGCTGACCTTTGCGGTAGCGTTGCCATTGCAACTGAACGTGTTAAAACGTTTGCGCTCGGGCAACCTGAAAAGTGAATAAGAAAAAGCTGAGAGTAAATTACTCTCAGCTTTTTGTTTACTGAAAACATATCAGCAGTTTTCCTGCTGATGATATACGCGTTCAATGCTATCTTCGCAAGGCGTTGGATTTGATGTTGCTGTAAAAACTGACGCTCAAAACCAAGCCGATAGCGAGATACAATGTGAGAGCGGATGTACCACCTGCGCTGAAGAAGGGGAGGGTGATGCCGATAATGGGAAGCAGTCGCACGTTCATACCAATGTTGATGATGGACTGGAAACCGATCATCGCCATCGTGCCGATGCAGATATACGATCCCATCGGATCACGCGCTTTGGCGGCGCAATGCCATAGCTCTAAAATGAGTAATCCGAGCAAAAGCAACAACACCAGTGAACCGATATAGCCGAATTCCTCGGCGGCTACGGTGAACACGAGGTCGTTGTGTCGTGCGAACAGTTCGGGGTTACTGCCTTCCAGGTATCCGACACCTGTCAACTTACCCGAACCCATGACCACCAGTCCCTCGTTTTGTTGCCAACCATAGGTCTCCAGAAACGCGTCAGGGGTTAAAATCGCCAAAATACGTCCTTTTTTATCTTCGGTGAGGTTTGCCCACAGGATAGGCGTTCCCACCGCTATCAAGCCGAATACGGCGGCAAAATACTGCCATTTGAGACCGGCCGCGAACATCAGCGAAGCGAACATCAGAATGAACACCAACGCAGTGCCGTCGTCGCCCTGTAAGAATACAAGACCGATCGGGATGATGGCGTGCAGGCCAAGCAAAAGGATGTTGCGCGGATGGTTGATTTCTTCGCGCACCATGGATAGATGTTTGGAAAAACTGATGATAAACGCAATTTTCATCAGTTCGGCAGGTTGGATAGTGAAAGAAAAAGAACCTAGAGAGATACCCAGCCACGCGGTATCGTCTGTGCCGCTGACGTTGATGCCTAGAGGTGTAAATGTCAATAATACGGGTATAACGGTCAGTCCGGCGATGATTGGCCAGATGCGGCAAATGTCATCATAATCGATTTGAGACATAAAAACAGCAAGGATGATACCGATAAAAGAGGCGCCGGCTTGCATGATAAAGCCTTTCATACTGGAACCTGCGGAATAAAATGCGGAAAAGACCAATATGCAACCGTACAGGGAACAAAGGAAACATAAAGTGATCAATCGAAAATTGGTGTTTTGCAATACAAAACGCAGAGAACTGCCGCGTTTTTCAAATCTCATATCCTTTGCTCCTTTCTACATATTACTCCTAATACAATAGTATATTGCTTTTTTTCATTTTTTTCAAGATAAACCCTTTGAAAATCGAAAAAAATATGGTATAGTATTGTCTTAATGGAAGAAATAGGAGGTGTGAGAATGGATATGTGTTGGAAAACCACCTGCGTTGCCGAGACCGAAGCGGTCGGAGAGCAAATTGCACGAGACCTGCAAGGCGGTCAGGTAGTGGCACTGTTTGGCGGTATGGGCATGGGCAAGACTGCGTTTGTGCGCGGTATGGCAAAAGGTCGAAGTCTGGAAGCGGAAGTATCCAGTCCCACCTTTGCTATTGTGCACGATTACGGTGGAAATCCGCCGCTTGTGCATTTTGATATGTACCGTATCTCCGGTTGGGAAGATCTGTACACCACGGGTTTTTACGACTATTTGGATATGGGCGCTATTCTGGTGGTGGAATGGAGCGAAAATATCGAAGGCGCTTTGCCGGATGATGCCATCCGTTTGCGCATTTCCGCTCCCGATGAAACCACTCGGTTGATTGAGAGGTTTTGAACATGAAAATTTTAGCAATCGATACCTCTGCGACCACTGCTTCTTGTGCAATTCGAGAGGATGGGCGTTTGGTCGCTTCGGCTCAACTGCGCAGTAAGATGACCCATAGCCAGACGATTCTGCCGATGGTGGAAGATATGCTGAAAAATGCGGCTCTGTCGGTAGCGGATATGGATGCGTTTGCTGTCAATGTCGGTCCGGGATCGTTTACGGGTGTTCGCATTGGCGTCGCGGCTGTAAAAGGACTTGCCTTTACAAGCGAAAAACCGTGTATGGCGGTTTCTACACTACATAGTATGGCGTATAACTTCGTCGGATTACCGTCAGTGCAGACGGTGTGCGCGGTGATGGATGCGCGTTGTGCGCAGGTGTATACGGCGCTGTTTGAAGTGAACGGCGATACGGTTACTCGATTGACCGAGGACGTTGCAATTCCGATTGCGGAACTAAAAACTCAACTGCTGGCTCTTGATAAAACGGTGATGCTGGTGGGGGATGGCGCGTTGCTGTGTTACAACGCGTTAAAAGAGGAAGTTCCCTCGTTGGTGTTAGCGCCCGATCATCTGCGGTATCAGTCTGCGGAGGGTGTTGCGTTGGCGGCACATGAGGCGGAAAGTTGTTCTGCAGAGGCGTTACAGCCCAAATATCTGCGATTGCCGCAAGCAGAACGGGAATTGAAAGCAAAATTGGCGTCTGAAAATGCATAAATATCTTTTCTTTAGGAAAAAGATGTGGTATACTGTCAAAAACTGTTGAAAAAACGGAGGATTTTATCATGCGTGCTGTTATTACGGTTGTAGGTAAAGACACGGTTGGCATCTTGGCGAAAGTGTCTGCAAAATGCAGCGAACACGGTGTTAATGTGGCTGAGGTTACCCAGTCTGTGCTGCAAGAACTGTTCGCGATGATCATGATTGTGGATATTGACAAACTGGATATTCCGTTCACGGCGTTTGCAGAGCAGATGGAAGCCATCGGCGATGAAATGCATCTCAAAATTCATACTATGCACGAAGATATCTTCAATGCGATGCATACCATCTAAGGAGTTGTAACAATGCTGAATGCAAAGGATATTTTAGAAACAATCACTATGATCGACGAGGAAAACCTCGATATCCGTACCATCACGATGGGCATTTCTTTGCTGGATTGTGCGGACAGCGATATGGGGAAACTCTGCGATAAAGTGTATGACAAGATTACCCGCCGCGCCGAAAAATTGGTGGCAACGGGTGAGACGATTGAAAAGGAACTGGGTATTCCGATTATCAACAAGCGCATTTCCATCACGCCTGCCGCGATGGTACTGGCTTCCGCAGAGAAGAAGGATGCTGTACGCTTGGCACATACGTTGGAAAAAGCGGCTTGCACCTGCGGCGTGAACTTTATCGGCGGTTTTTCGGCATTGGTACAAAAGGGTTTTGCGGCAGGCGATAAAGAATTGATTGCCGCCATTCCGCAGGCACTTGCCGAGACCGATCACATCTGTGCTTCGGTTAACGTCGGTTCTACCAAAACGGGCATCAATATGGATGCTGTCGGTATGATGGGTAAAGTTGTGCGTGAAGCTGCTGAACTCACTGCGGACCGCGATTGTATCGGTCCTGCAAAATTGGTGGTGCTGTGCAACGCACCTGAAGATAACCCCTTTATGGCCGGTGCTTTCCATGGCCCCGGAGAACCTGATACGGTTATCAACGTCGGCGTTTCCGGCCCCGGTGTGGTACGTGCCGCACTTGCTAAGGCAGGCGATTGCGATTTGACACAGGTGGCGGATATCATCAAGCGTACCGCGTTTAAGATTACCCGTATGGGTCAGTTGGTGGCGCAGGAAGCGTCGAAACGTTTGAATGTACCGTTCGGTATTGTTGACTTATCTTTGGCGCCGACACCTGCTGTGGGCGATTCGGTTGCGTATATTCTGGAGGAAATGGGTCTGGACTGCTGTGGCTGTTGCGGTACGACTGCCGCGCTCGCTTTGCTTAATGACGCGGTCAAAAAAGGCGGTGTGATGGCATCGTCCCACGTTGGCGGTTTGTCGGGCGCGTTTATTCCCGTTACCGAAGATGCAGGTATGATCGCGGCTTCTCGTTGCGGTTGCTTGCGCATCGAAAAACTGGAAGCAATGACCGCTGTGTGTTCGGTTGGTTTGGATATGATCAACATTCCCGGTGATACGCCTGCGGCTGTTATTTCTGCTTTGATTGCAGACGAAGCGGCAATTGGTATGGTTAATTCCAAAACCACCGCTGTGCGCGTGATTCCTGCTATCGGCAAGAAGGTGGGAGACGAACTTTCCTTTGGCGGCTTGCTGGGCAGTGGTCCCGTGATGCCGATCAATATGGTATCTCCCGAACGCTTTATCAAACGCGGCGGCAGAATTCCTGCTCCGATGCAAAGCTTAAAAAACTAAAAAATAACGGTGTGCAGATGCACACCGTTATTTTTATATGTCGATGGTGATAAAATCCACTTGATTTTCGGTTTGCGGAACGGATAATCGTAAAACGCCCTGCTTGTCTGTTTTTGCACCGTACGCTATTTTTTGCGGCGCGGATGCGAGCTTTAGTGCCGCCGTTTGTGCGGCAGTGGGCAGTTCGGTGAAATGACCGTCAAGATAGGCGTTGTAAACATCGCCTTTACGGTAACCGACAGTTTCGGCTGTCACTGTGAAGGCGGTGTCGGGTGATAACCCTGTAATCTCTAAGACAGCATTGTCCGTTTCTTTTGCGGGTAACGGTTGTGTGAAGAAAATACTGTTATTGCTGTCTTGCGGCAATAACACCGCGTTCCAGAACAGACATTGTATCTGTGTATCGGTTTTGGTGACGTAACAGCTCGGGTCGTTACAGGACAGCACGGTATCGCCCAAACGGTGCAAAAAGGAAAATGCGTGCAAAGTGGGTTTGGGCAACGATTGCACGTTGAAGAGTCCGAACCCGCCGTGAAACGGCGTTGTGGGCGGTGCTACCTCTTCGAAAATATCGGTGTAGGTCCAATAAGAAAACATATCGGCGTATCCTTCACACCGTTTTATCATTTCCAGAACAAACGGTGCATTCACGTAACTGTCGTGCACGGGGTCGCGGGAAGAATACGAAGTGGACCATTCGGTAATCAACAAAGGCAGCCCTTCCTTGTGACACAAGGCACCAGCCTGTTGTATGGCATCGGTGAAATAGGAGATAGGGAGTAACCTCGTTTTGGCTTTGCCGTCTGCGTCAAATTCACCGCGTACACAATAAAAGTGCGAAGAAATAAAATCCAGCGGTATGTTGTGTTCCCGACAATGCTGTATCGTTTCGGGAATACGACGCAAACCTGAAGTGGCGGGTCCGCCTACTCGGAGTTCTGCATCGATGGCTTTTATAGTCAAAGCGGCGGTATCATATAACGAGAAATACGCGTCAATGTTATCATGCTCGGTGAAAAAGGAAGGGTGATCGGGTTCGTTCCATACCTCGAAATACCATTGCCGTACTTCTTCTTGGCCGTAACGGTGGAGAAGGTGACGGATCAGCGCATCTATCAATGCCGTCCATTCGTTGATATCCTGCGGCATGGATTTGTTCATTTTCCACCAAAAGACGGTGGCATCGTCTTTGGCTAATACTTTGGGCATTAACCCCAATTCCACCAGCGGACGGATGTGCGCCTCCAGAAGCGAATCAAACAGCATATCTACGTACTGAAAGTTAAATTGCAGATTTCCCTGTGTGTCACGAAACACCACGTGCATTTCCTCGTGAAATAATCCGTGAAAACGGATATACCGAAAAGGACATACTTCCTGTAAGGTTTCTAATTGTGTATAGGCGACGTGCCGCATCACTTCGCCTGCCCGCCCTGCACCGATACAATTACTGAAATAACGGTTGAGCGTGCCGTCTTCGTTTTGAATATCAAAGATGATATTTCTCACGGTCATCATTCCTTTACACAGCATAGTCCTTGTTTGTTGTACTATACGCTATTTATTAGGTGAACAAAATATATATGAAGAAAGAACAAAATTATAAAGCGGCTTTCAAATCTTCCACGCGATCGGTTTGTTCCCAACGTACGGTGGTATCTTCACGGCCGACATGACCGTAAGCGGCAAGCTGGCGGTAAATGGGATTGCGCAGTTCCAGTTTGTCGATGATTGCGGCAGGACGGAAATCAAACACCTTTTCTACAGCGGCGGCGAGAATGTCATCGCTGTATTGGCCCGTACCGTAAGTCTCCACGCGGACGGATACGGGGCGAGCGACACCGATAGCGTATGCAACCTGCACTTCACAACGGGTAGCCAGACCGGCGGCAACCAGGTTTTTTGCCGCGTAGCGTGCCATATAAGAGGCGGAGCGGTCCACCTTTGTCGGGTCTTTGCCGGAGAATGCACCGCC
>JAZRQN010000006.1:0-4519 GCA_045649855.1 Acutalibacteraceae bacterium
GGAGATCAAAAAGGTGTCTGCCAAAACGTTGGTCGGTTCTGCCCCTGAAAATATCCGCCACTTTATCGAGTTGCGCGGTGTCGGCATCGTGAACGCACGTCGCATCTTCGGTATGGGTGCTGTCAAACTCACCGAGAAGATCGATATGGTGATCGAGATGGAACCGTGGGACAACGAAAAGGTATACGACCGTATGGGTATCGATAACGAGCAGATGGAAATTTTAGGTATTAACCTGCCCAAAGTTACCATCCCCGTCAAACCCGGTCGAAACCTTGCCATTATCATCGAGGTTGCGGCGATGAACAACCGTCAGAAAAAGATGGGGTACAACGCGGCGTATGAATTGATGCAAAACCTCGGCATGCAGGATGATATCCCGACAGATTATACGGGATTATAATACAGCAAAAATAAGCAAACATATTTTAGGAGGACAAACGTATGTACAGAATCGGTATTGACCTTGGCGGCACCAACATTGTGGCAGGTGTCGTAAATGAAAACCATGAAATCGTGGCAAGTGCCAAATGCAAGACAAACTGCCCCCGTCCTGCGGCGGACATCGTTGCGGATATGGCAAAGGTTGCACGTGAAGCGGTGGAAAAAGCAGGCATCAACCTGTCGGACGTGGCAGGCGTGGGTGTCGGCAGCCCCGGCACTTGCAACAAAGATACCGGCGTTGTGGAATATGCTAACAACTTAGGCTTTGACAATCTGCCGCTTTGTGCGATGCTGAACGAACAGCTCGGTTTGCCCGTGTTCATCGAGAACGATGCGAACGCGGCGGCGCTCG
Organism: Acutalibacteraceae bacterium; assembly: GCA_045649855.1. Classification (GTDB taxonomy): domain Bacteria; phylum Bacillota; class Clostridia; order Oscillospirales; family Acutalibacteraceae; genus URNF01. The sequence goes on from JAZRQN010000006.1 coordinate 797, forward strand.
GCGAGTTTTGTGCAGGCGCGGCGAAAGGTGCTGACAGTTGCATTTGCATCACGCTGGGTACCGGTGTCGGCGGCGGCGTGATCATCAACGGCGAAGTGTTCTCGGGTGCCAACTTTGCAGGCACCGAACTGGGTCATACGGTCATCAACGTCGGCGGTGAGCCCTGCTCCTGCGGCAGAAAAGGCTGCTGGGAAGCATATGCTTCCGCGACCGCACTGGTGCGTCAGACCCGTCGTGCGATGGAAGCGGACAAAGACAGCAAAATGTGGGACATCGCAGGTTCTTTGGATAACGTGGACGGTCGTACCGCATTTGACGCGATGCGTGCAGGTGATGCGGCAGGCACCGCGGTGGTGGATGCGTACATCTACTACGTCGCTGTCGGTCTCATCGATATGATCAATATTTTCCAGCCCGAGATCTTGTGTGTCGGCGGCGGCATCTGCAAAGAGGGCGACACCCTGTTAGTGCCGCTTCAGAAATATATTGAAGCAGAACGTTACAGCAAACACAGCGTAAAGCAAACCCGTCTGACGGTGGCACAGCTCGGCAATGATGCAGGTGTCATCGGCGCAGCTTGCCTCGTAAAATAATGTTTTCGGAAGGATGACAGCGGTGAATCTCGACCGTATCAAGGCGTTATGTGATGAAAACGGATGGAGCGTGCAACAAGGGGCACCTTTGTCCGCATATACCACGTTCAAGGTGGGCGGTCCTGCGGACCTGTTTGTTACCTTGCCCGATGCGACGGCGGCGAGCGTGTTGCTTGCCGCTTGCCGCGAAACCGACACCCCGACCTTTTTGCTGGGCAACGGATCCAATCTGTTGGTGGGCGATAAAGGCATCCGCGGTGTTGTGTGGCGGTTTGACCCTGCGGCGGCATCTTGTGTGATTCAGGATGAAACCCTGCTCACGTGTGATGCAGGTATGCCGTTGCTCAAACTTTGCAATTTTGCGAAAGATCACGCATTGTCGGGTCTGGAATTTGCGTTTGGCATCCCCGGCACGGTGGGCGGTGCGTTATATATGAACGCAGGTGCTTACGACGGGCAGATGGCGGACGTGGTAACTGCCGCGACGGTGGTAACCGCAGACGGCGAGATCAAAACGGTTACAGCGGACGAAATGGCGCTGTCCTATCGCCACACCGCGTTTATGGAAAACGGCGCGATCGTTGCCGCCGTTACCATGCAGTTACAAAAAGGAGATGCGACTGCGATTCGCGCCCGTATGCAGGAACTGATGGATCGCAGACGTGATAAACAGCCGCTGGAATATCCGAGTGCAGGCAGTTTCTTCAAACGCCCGACGGGATATTTCGCAGGGGCACTCATTGAACAAAGCGGGCTCAAAGGATTTTCGGTGGGGGATGCTGCCGTCAGCGAAAAACACGCAGGCTTTGTGATTAACAAAGGAAACGCCACCGCCGCGGACATTGTTGCATTGTCGACGGCGGTGTGCGAGAAAATCAAAGCGGAAACGGGCGTTACCATGGAACCCGAGGTTCGTTTTGTAGGTGAATTTTAGGTGGTGTCAGTATGGAGTTTTTGATCGTAACAGGTATGTCGGGTGCAGGCAAATCCCGTGCGGTGGATACGCTGGAGGATATCGGCTATTACTGCGTGGATAATCTGCCGCCCGTTCTGCTTGCGCAGTTTGCGGAATTGTTTTCCCGTTCGAAAGAACAGGTACAGCGCGTGGCACTCATTGTGGACTCGCGCGGCGCCGCAGGGGTGCAGGACATTCAAAAAGGCCTCGACGATATGCGTGCGAGAGAAATTTCATATCGCCTGATGTTCCTGGATTGCGAGGATGCAGTGCTTGCGCGTCGGTATAAAGAAACCAGACGCCGTCATCCGCTGACCGATATCGGCGACTCGTCGGTAACCGAGGCGATCGCCCGCGAAAGAAAACTGTTGTATCAAGTGCGACTGGTCGCGGATTATCTGATTGACACTTCCAATTTCACCGCGGCGCAACTGCGCGAACACATTGTGCAGATGTTCCTCGAAAACCCCGACACCGCCATGACCATTCAGTGTATGTCGTTTGGATTTAAATACGGCGCACCGCACGAAGCGGACATTACGTTGGATGTGCGTTGTTTCCCCAATCCATTTTACGTGCCTGAGCTCAAGCATTGTACCGGTCTTGACCAGTCGGTGCAGGATTATGTACTCGCTTGTGAAGAATCCCGTGAATTCGAAAAACGGATGTTCTCGCTGATCGACTATATGTTGCCGCTGTATCGCAACGAGGGCAAAAGCCAGTTGGTCATTGCCATTGGTTGCACGGGCGGCAAACATCGCTCGGTTACGTTCACCGAGGAACTGGCAAAACATCTGAAAGAACAAGGCGTGCACGCCATTATCAACCACCGAGATATCAAAAAGCTGTAAGGAGAAGATACGATGTTGACTGAAAAACAGTTGGAAGCATACTACGACAGTATGACCGATGAGGAAAAATTAGGCGAAATTCTGCAGCTGAGTATTTCTTACTTTGGTGTGGACTGTATGGTAACGGGCGAAGATCAGGTCTTCCCGAAAGATGTCATTGAACATGCAGGCACGCTGATCAGCAATGCAAAAACCGGTCCTAAAAAGAACCGTGCCATCCAGGAAGAACATATGAAGCACAGCAAGGTGCCGCTGCTCTTCATGGGGGATATTGTCAGCGGCTTTGCGGTGGCGTATCCGTTCCCGTTGGCGCAGGCGGGTACGTTTGACACCCAATTTGTCAAAAAGATTGCACGAGAGACGGCAAAAGCCGCCACTTCGACAGGTATGAACGTTACCTTCTCCCCGATGGTGGATATCGGTCGTGATGCCCGTTGGGGCAGAAATCTGGAAGGATACGGTGAAGACACCCTGCTGACCTGCCGCATGACCAAAGCGGTGGTGGAAGGCTATCAGGGCGAAAACCCCGATGATCTCGACAGCCTGTCCGCATGTGTCAAGCACTTTGCGGTGTACGGTTACGGTGAAGCAGGCAGAGACTACAACAATGTCGAACTGTCTGAACGCGCCTTGAAAGAAACCTACCTGCCGCCTTACAAAGCGGCGGTGGATGCAGGCTGTCATATGGTGATGAGCTCGTTTAACACCATCGGCGGCGTACCGGTTACCATCGATCCCAAATATATGCGTGATCTGCTCCGTGAAGAATGGGGCTTTGACGGTGTAACCATCACCGACTGGTGTGCTTTGTGCCAGTGCAGAAGCCATCACGCCGCTGAGAACGATGAGGATCTCGCCCTGATGGGTCTGGAATCCACCGTTGACATTTGTATGATGGACCCGTTGTACACCAGATATATTCCGAAATTGTTGGAAAGCGGTCGCTTGAACCCCGATTTGTATAAAGAGACGGTCATGCGCTGCCTGCGTTTGAAAAACAAAAAAGGCATTTTGGAAGACCCGTATCGCTATTTGCGTGGTGAGCGTTCCATCGATATGGAGGGCAACTATGCGTTGGCGACCGAGGCGGTGGAGAAAACCTGCGTGTTGCTTGAAAACGAAGACAACGTTTTGCCGTTGAAATCCAAACAGACGGTAGCCCTCATCGGTCCGTACGCTATCAAAACGCGTGCCAGTGCGATGTGGAATCGCACCACCATGATGGAAGATGAAAACCGCACGTTGCCTGTGGATGCTTTGCGTGCGGTATATGACGGTGAAGTGCTGTGCGAACAGGGTTGCGGCGCGTTGCCTGCCGATCAAG
>JAZRQN010000007.1:0-4001 GCA_045649855.1 Acutalibacteraceae bacterium
GATTTTGCCGTAGGCAAAAGACGGAGGGAGTGTTCCCAATCAACTCCCTCACCGCCTACGGCGGAGCTCCCTCATTGAGGGAGCCGACAATAATGTCTACAAAACATTAGAGGAGATGCACAAACTTGTGCATCTCCTCTGGTTTTATCCCTATTTCCACCCGCCATATATCGTCTGTTTTTATTTTCTGTCAGCCGTTGGTTTCAATCCTACAAAACGGAGCGCTTCCTGCCGATTGGCGATATCTGCAGTCGAAACCGCTTGCATATTCCGATATCGCTGTGCCGCGTGCCGCGGACGCAGCAATCCGGCAGTTATCCACCGCACCGGCCACATAAACGGCATCAGGAACGAGGCTTTTTTGAGGAACGGATATTTTAGAGCCATTTCTCTGTAAGACGGGAACAAAAGCTTCCATGCATAGTTTCGCTTGGCATTTTCGACAGCACCGCTTGCCGCTCGTTCTACATGGGCGGTTAAATGCCCTTCGTGAGTGCCGTACACACCACTTCCCCAAATTTCACGAAGAATGAAATCGGTCTTTTCGGTCGGCATGCCGTCCCCTAGCCACACATCAATGACATCTAAAACGTTTCGATAAAAGTCCAACATATCCATCGCGCGCAACTGCTGTTCAATATAACTGTAATCGGTCAAATGACCGTTTTTGAGCATCACAGCAACATCACTGAGATGACGCAGACCCACACCGCCACCGCGATAGTGCTTTGCAAAATGCACGAACACATACAAGAAATGATCTTCGGGAGACAGCGTATAGCGGTGGGTGGCATCCTCTTGCTTTGCCAGGTTCCAACCGTTGCCAAACACGGGATACAAATCGGTTTCATAGTCAGCAAACAACGATTTGTGCAGTTCCATATACAAAATGCCGGGTTTGCCCCAGTTGCATTCATGCGCGCTTTCCAACACGAACACAAAACCTAAAGTTGGCATCAGCTGATTGATTGCATCCTGTTGTTCCGTGCGAATGAGGATGTCCACATCCCCCATGGTGCGCATATCGGAGTTGGGATACATAGAACGCAAAACCATACCTTTGACAGGCAGATAATCGATACCTGCTTGATCAAAAGCGGCACAAACAGCCTCTGCTTCAGCGATCTGGTTTTCTGTTACAAAAATCCGCTCGCCAACCTTGCGTAACAGCGCTTGCATCTGCGGATCACTTTTCGACATTCCTGCCGCCGCGGCGCCGAAATATAACATATTTTCAATACCGTGCCGCTGTGCGTGCTGCACCAGTTCCGCAAAATCAACCGATGTGTCGAGGGACACCGATTCTTGATTGAGCGCACCGCGCAATAACGTGAGCATTTGCTGTTGCAATACCGTATCCATCGTCACACCGCCTTTCTGTTAAATACCTATTTATTATTACTGATTTTTAGATAAAAGTCAATAGATAACAAGAAAAACACCCTATCACCAAGGTGATAGGGTGTTTTTGGTTTCATAGATCCGTTCTAAGATCAGCTTAAATTAGCCGTTGATCTTGGAAACAACACCGGAACCGACGGTACGGCCGCCTTCACGGATAGCGAAGCGGAGGCCTTCCTCGATAGCGATGGGGGTGATCAGTTCAACGTCCATTTCGACGTTGTCGCCGGGCATGCACATCTCAGTGCCTTCGGGCAGGTTGATGACGCCGGTCACGTCGGTGGTACGGAAGTAGAACTGAGGACGATAGTTGTTGAAGAACGGGGTATGACGGCCGCCTTCGTCCTTGGACAGGACGTAAACCTGACCATGGAATTTGGTGTGAGGATTGATGGAGCCGGGTTTGCAGAGAACCTGACCACGTTCAATCTCGGTACGCTGCACGCCACGGAGCAGAACGCCAACGTTGTCGCCGGCCTCAGCAAAGTCGAGCAGTTTGCGGAACATTTCGATACCGGTAACGACGGTCTTCATGGTTTCTTCTTTCAGACCAACGATTTCGATTTCTTCGGACATGTTCAGACGGCCACGCTCCACACGACCGGTAGCAACAGTACCACGGCCGGTGATGGTGAAGACGTCTTCAACAGGCATCAAGAAGGGCTTCGCATCGTCGCGCTCGGGGCTGGGGATGTAGTTGTCCACAGCGTCCATGAGTTCGAGGATGGGAGCATACTCGGGAGCGGACGGATCGTTGGAAGCGCACTCCAGAGCAACCAGAGCGGAACCTTTCACGATCGGGATGTCGTCGCCCGGGAAGTCGTACTCGGAGAGCAGGTCACGGATTTCCATCTCGACGAGCTCGAGGAGTTCTTCGTCGTCAACCTGGTCAACTTTGTTCATGAACACAACGATGTTCGGAACGCCAACCTGACGAGAGAGCAGGATGTGCTCACGGGTCTGGGGCATCGGGCCGTCAGCGGCGGAGCAAACGAGGATAGCACCGTCCATCTGCGCAGCACCGGTGATCATGTTTTTAACATAGTCAGCGTGGCCGGGGCAGTCAACGTGAGCATAGTGACGAGCAGCGGTCTGATACTCAACGTGAGAGGTGTTGATTGTGATACCACGAGCGCGCTCTTCGGGCGCTTTATCGATGTTCGCGTAGTCGGTGAATTCAGCGCCACCGTTCAGAGCGAGCACCTTGGTGATAGCAGCAGTCAGAGTGGTCTTACCATGGTCAACGTGACCGATGGTGCCAATGTTTACGTGCGGTTTGGATCTTTCAAATTTTTCCTTTGCCATTGGTATTTCCTCCCTTTATAAAAAGCATTGATTGACAAAATGTCTATGCCCATTTTACCAATTATCGCGCGGAAATGCAAGTGTTTTCCATAGAAAAACCTGTATTTTTCATGCGATTTTATATAAAACAGGCAAATTGTTGACCAAGAAAGCGATTTTTGAATTAGTCTTCTTTCTTGGAACGTTTGGCGATGATCTCTTCAGCAACGCTTTTCGGAACTTCAGTGTATTTGCTGGGTTCCATAACGTACTGACCACGGCCCTGGGTGCTGGAACGAAGGTCGGTTGCATAACCGAACATTTCGGACAGCGGCACATAAGAACGAATCTGCACAGCGCCGTTGATGTTCTCAGAACCTTCCATCTGGCCACGGCGAGAGCTGATGTCGCCGATAACAGTGCCCATATACTCGTCAGGCGCAGTTACAACCACTTTCATGATGGGTTCCATCAAAACCGGATCGGCCTTGCGCATAGCATCTTTGAACGCCATAGAACCGGCGATCTTAAATGCCATTTCAGAGGAGTCGACCTCATGATAAGAACCATCATACAGGGTAACTTTCACGTCCACGACGTTGTAGCCGGCAATAACACCCGACTGCATAGCGCCCTGGATACCGGCGTCAACCGCAGGAATGTATTCCTTCGGGATAGCGCCGCCAACGATCGCGTTGACGAATTCATAACCCTTACCGGGCTCGTTGGGCTCGAGTTTGATCTTAACGTGACCGTACTGACCTTTACCACCGGACTGACGAGCATATTTCTCATCAACTTCGGCGCCGCTGCGGATGGTTTCTTTGTAAGCAACCTGGGGCTTACCAACGTTAGCCTCTACCTTGAATTCACGAAGGAGACGGTCAACGATGATTTCCAAGTGGAGCTCACCCATACCAGCGATGATGGTCTGGCCGGTTTCTTCGTCGGTGTAGCACTTAAAGGTCGGGTCTTCTTCAGCGAGCTTTGCAAGAGCTAAGCCCATCTTTTCCTGACCTGCCTTGGTTTTGGGTTCGATAGCAACACGGATAACGGGATCCGGGAAGTTCATCGACTCCAAGATAACGGGATGCTTCTCATCACAGAGAGTATCACCGGTAGTGGTATTTTTAAGGCCAACAGCAGCAGCGATATCACCTGAATAACAGGTTTCGATGTCTTCTCTGTGGTTTGCATGCATCTGCAAGATTCTACCAATTCTTTCTCTGTTATCTTTAACAGAGTTGTAAACTGTTGAACCTGCATCAACCTTACCTGAATAAACACGGAAGAAACAAATCTTACCAACGAACGGG
>JAZRQN010000008.1:0-25245 GCA_045649855.1 Acutalibacteraceae bacterium
CCATACCGGCAGGACCGCCGCCGATGATCACAATATCATGTTTTTGCATCGTTTCCACCTCACAATTTTCCCACGATAGGACGGCTGTTGCGACCTTTTTTGGTTACAGTTTCCATCGCTGTACTGTTTTCTTCAGCCAGCAGGCGCAACACGTGCGGCATACAAAAACCGCCCTGACATCTGCCCATACCCGCCCGGGTGCGCCGTTTGACACCATCCACATCCATAGGACGAGGATTGCGGCGAATGGCATCTCGGATTTCACCCTCGCTCACCGTTTCGCAACGGCAAACAATACGCCCAAAGTCAGGGTGTTCACGGATATACGCATCTTTTTCTTTTAAAGTCATTTCACGGAACGCATGTGCGTTTTCCCGGTTGCCGCAAAATGCAGGGTCGGGGATCAGTGCCAATCCATCATCTTTCAGCAACTCCACCGCCCGTTTAGCGATGGCGACACAAGAGGAAAGACCCGGGGAATCAATGGCGGCAATGTGCAACAATCCTGTCACGCTTTCGCTCATACGGATAATGAAATCACCGTTTTTCTCGCTGGCGCGCACCCCTGAAAAGGAGGTGATGACTGCACGGGGGTTGACCGACGGCACGCTCTTTTTGGCGAGCGTTTGCACGGCATCCAAGCCCTCTGCGGTGGTTTCGGTATTGTCGGGAGTGTCCACCTTGACGGCGGTGGGACCGAGCAATAGATTGCCGTCAGCCGTTGGGGTTACAAGGATACCTTTTCCGTTGGCGCTGGGCACCTGGAAAATGGTGTGCGCAACGAGCGATCCTTCTGTTTTATCCAGCAGCAGATATTCGCCTGCACGAGGGATGAGCGAAAAGTTGTCATCGCCTGCCATGCGGGCGACACTGTCCGCAAAACCGCCTGCGCAGTTGACAAAATACCGCCCGCAAATCGGTTCTCCCTGTTCGCTTTCCACGGAGAATCCGTCTGTTGTTTTTGTGACGGATACGATGTTGAAATTGGTGCGCAGTTGCACCCCGTTATCCATCGCATTGCCGACGGCGGCGATGGTGAGATAATACGGACAGATGATGCCTGCAGTGGGAATGTGCAATACCTTGGTGATGTCAGGGGATAGGTGCGGTTCAAGAGCACGTGCCTGATCTCCCGACAGGATTTTCATATCGGGTACGCCGTTTTCGATACCACGGTGGTACAACTCTGTAATGTGCGCCTCTTCCGCCTTTCCGAAAGCGCATACCATCGAGCCGTTTTGCTTGTGCGGCACGTGCAGTTCTCTTGCCGCCTGATATAACAGCGGTACGCCTTTTACATTCATTTCCGCTTTGAGCGTGTGTGGTTCGGGATCGAACCCGCCGTGGATGATACCACTGTTCGCTTTGGAAGCGCCACAGGCAACATCGTTTTCTTTTTCGAGCAGCAGAACCTTGAGTTGATAGCGTGATAGCTCTCTGGCGAGCATACCGCCGATAACGCCTGCCCCTGCAATGATCACATCATACATACTAATACCTCCAATAAAAAAGAACGGCAAAACAAGACCGCAAAGCAGTCGTTGTTCGCCGTTCTCTTCATCTCTACAGCCAATTTTAATTTTTTACAAGTACCACAGTTCTTGCTTGCCGCTGGATACGGCAAGTGCACCGCATCCGAGCACTTCGGTCACTTCCGCTTTGGTCTCAATCAGACCGCCTGCGATCACGGGGATATTACCCGATGCAAACCGTGCAACCGTTTTGCCGATGACCCCCGGCATAATCTCGATAAAATCAGGGGACAGGGAACGCAACTGTTCCGCAATGCTGTCCACGCCCTGCGAATCAAGGGTGAAAAAACGTTGTACGGTGAGTAATCCATATTCCTTGGCGGTGCGGATGAGTTGGCCTCTCGTACTGATGATGCCGTCCACGCCGCAATTCGCCAAAAATTCGATACCCGTCTTGTCTTTGCCGATGCCGTCTGCAAGATCCAGATGCACGAACACCGCTTTGTCAGCGGCGTGAGCGGCGGCAATCTGCTCTTGGATGGTTAGCAAATTGGCTTTCAAATTAAAAATCACTTCAGCGGGTGAGGCGACCGCCTCTGCGAACCGTGTTGCTGGCACTGCCGCAATAATGGGACAGTCGGACAGACGATCTTCGATTTGTGCATGGGTCATAGCGATTCCTCCAAACAAAAAAACGCAAAAGCCCCACGGACTTTTGCATCTCCAAATCTCTATTCAGCAGTATACAACCGCACGCACGGTTTGTCAAGCAATATCGCCGCAAAGCGTAGGTGCTTTGCGGCGATATTTGATTATTTCATATTTTCAAAAATTGCCGCTCCGATGGCGTTCATTCGTTCTGCAGACACTTTGGTTACTTTGCGGTCATAACTTAAGAGCCCGTTGGTTTCGTCCTCCACGTCGGACACCTGTGTCAAAATCGCGCCGCAAAGCCCCTCTTTGACTGCAGGGATGATTTCGCTTTCATACAGATGCACCAGCGCATCTTCAAACGCTTGTTGCTCTTTGAAAAAGCGGTAACCGTAAGTTTTCGAGCGGTTGAACACGTGTCCCTCGGGTTTATACGAGTACCCGCCGAACTCGGACAGCACCACAGGCTTGTCCGACGGCACAAACCGATACGGTTTGAAGTATACGTGCTCACTTTCTACGTCGCTTTGTGCGCCTTTGAACCAGCCGGATGCGGTGTCGACGATACGGGTGTCATCCAGCGACTTCAATCGTTTGTAGGCGGTTTCACTGTCGAACTGCCCCCAACCCTCGTTGAAAATGGTCCAATAGACGATAGAGGGGTGGTTGGAAAGCAACTCCACCGTTTCGTCCATGTGGGACAAAAACGCTTTTCGGGTGGCAGGGTCGCGGTGCATATAGGTGTCTTTCAGCGTTTTCACGCCGATGGTGGGCAAGGCGGTATCTCTGAAAAACGAATAGTCGCCGTTGTTCACCATATCCTGCCACACCAGCATACCCAGGCGGTCGCAATCGTAATAAAACACGTCCGGCTCAATTTTAATATGTTTGCGCAGGGTGTTAAAACCGAGCGCTTTCATCGCCAAAATATCCTGCTCATAACAGGCGGGGGATGCAGGGGTGTAAATGCCGTCGCTGTAATACCCTTGGTCCAGAAGTCCGTGGAAAAAGCAGGGTTTTCCGTTCAGGCAGATGCGCGGAATACCGTTTTGGTTTTCAATCGAAACGGTGCGCAGGGCAAAATACGAACGCACGGTGTCTTCGCCTGCGGTTAGGGTGAAGCGGTATAAATACGGATCTTCGGGGGACCACAAGCGTGGATTTTCGGGTTTGATCAGCGCAGTACCGTTCTCAAGGGTCGCTGTCAATTTGCCGTTCGGGGTATCCACCACGACAGTGCCGTCCGACACGCCGACAGCGGTGATGGCTGCCGTGTCCGCGGTGGTATCTATACGCAGTTTTTGCACATACTGTTCGGGTACGCTTTCCAGCCACACCGTCTGCCAGATGCCCGACACGGGGGTGTACCACATACCGCCGCGTTTTTCGCATTGTTTGCCGTAAGGCAGGGTCTTGTCCAGCGGATCGGCGATGCAAAATGTGAGCGTGTTTTCGGCGGCGAGCATACCCGTGATATCAAAGGTGAACGGGTGGTAACCGCCGAAATGGGTGTCAATGCGCTTGCCGTTCAAAAACGCGGTTGCGAACTGATCGGCGGCACCGACGTGCAGCAATACGCGGTCTTTTTGAAAGCCGTCAGGCAGGGTGAAGGTGGTGCGATACCACAGCAGATGACGGCGGTCAAGATTGCGGCAGAGCCCCGACAATTTGCTTTGCGGACAAAACGGCACCAGAATGGTATCGGTGTATTTTTGCGGCGGCTGACTACTGCGCGTTACCGCAAAATCCCACTGTCCGTTGAGGCACAGGAACGAATCGCGTTCCAACTGCGGTCGGGGATATACGTTCCACGGTTGCCCGTTTAGTTGCTCTCCCTCTTTTGTGAGCAGATGTATCAGTTGATCATTTGCCATTTGACTGTTCTCCTCTTTTGCGGATGACTTCCACCAACGCTACCGCGCCGCAAACGAACACGGCAACAATCAGCGCGGACAGAAAAATGTTTTCGTTGGGAATAAACGAGGTCGTACCGTCGTCGTTAACCAAGGTGTCGGCATTTTTGAGCACGGCGGCACCGATGGCAGGGCCGATGATGCCGGGAATGAGCACCTGTCCTACGATACGCAAGCCTTGGAACATTCCTGCTTTGTTTTCGGGGATGTGATCACGCAACATCGCGCCAAACACCGCCATGCCGGTGAGATACCCGATCATCATCAGTAACGAACCGATAAACACAAGCGCAGTGCCCTTGAACAAGAACAACAGCACGTAGCCGACGATCAGCGATGCGAGCGAGGGGTAAGCCGAGCGGACAAACCCTTTTTTGTCATACAGACGGCCGTAAAACGCGGTAACCACGGCGGCGATGAGAATGGCAGGCGCCATAATCAGAACGTAATTGTCCAGTTTCAGCGTAACCGTGTAATAGAGAATGAGATACGGCATAAAGATTTGGATGGAAATGCCGAACACCGCAAACGCCGCCAAGGTCGCGTACAGCGTTTTGTTTTGTTTGACCACCGACGGACGGAAACCGTAGAAGATATTTTTGAAATACTGTGCGTTTTCATCGGATTTGACCGCAGGGTCTTTGATGAGGAAGATGCCTAGCACACCGATCACCAATACCGCGCAACCGATGACGATAAAAATCGTGGTCCACGAATCGGGTTGACCGAGATCAAACCCCATAAAGCCGCCAAACACTGCCAAAATGGCAATCAGCGGCATCATCGCATTGATGCCTTCGGCAGCGCCGCGGTTGCCGTGGTGGGTGGCATCTGTCAACCAGGCGTTGAAGCAGGCGTCATTGGCGGACGAACCGAAAAAGGTCATCACGCAATCCATAATAATCACCAGCGTGATGGCAACTGCACACACCGATGCGGCAGGAAAAATGGCGCCTAAAATATCGGTGCGGATACACGCAAAACTCAAAATGGAGATACCCCACAGGATATAACCGCCGCAGATAAACACCTTGCGCCGCCCCAATTTATCCGACAGTGCGCCAATCAGCAGGGTGGTAACGGTGGCGGCGATGGCGGAAGCCATGACCATCAGCGAAATATCGTTTGCGGACGCCCCGAACATTTTGTAGATAAACACGTTGAAATACATATTCTCCACAACCCAGGCGATCTGTCCGACCAAACTGAAAATGACCAATGCTGTCCAAAAGCGTGCAGATTGCTGTTTTTGCATAGAAAACGCCTCCTTTACGTTTCCTATTATAATAAAACTTGACGGAAAGTGCAAGTTGTAGTTGTATCATCTGTCGAAACGTGGTAAAATCAAACCAACTTGATTGGCGTGAAAGCGAAAGGAGTCAATAGCATGATTACTTTGAAAAATAAGCGTGCTACACTGGAATGTCGGGAACTGGGCGGTGAAATGCGTCGCCTGACCGCTGACGGTAAAGACGTGTTGTGGAACGGCGATGCCGCGTTTTGGGCAGGTATCGCCCCTGTGATATTCCCCGTTTGCGGCGGATTTCTGACCGAAGAATATACCTATAACGGTGAAACGTATCGTATGCCCAAACACGGTTTTGGCAGATTTTACGAGTTCGAAACAGAGGCGAGCGGGGAGGATTTTGTTACCTTTCTGTTGCGTGCAAACGAGGATACGCTCAAGCAGTATCCGTTCCGCTTTGAACTGCGCACCACCTATCGTTTGACCGAAGATGCCGTTACCATTACCCAAGATGTGCGCAACGCCGATCAAAAGGTGATGCCGTTTGCTATCGGCTCGCACGAAGGATACGCGACCCCCGAGGGCATTGAAGAATACGACGTGGTGTTTGCCCGACCCGAAACGCTGAAAGCGTGTACGGTGCAGGGCAACCTGCTCACCCATGAAACCACCACCGTTTTGGAAAACGGCACGGTGTTGCCGCTGGAAGAGCGTTACTTTGCGACAGAGGCGCTGGTGTTTAAAGGCATTCATTCTCGCGCGGTTACTTTGCGCCACCGCACAAACGGCAGAGAGATCACGGTGGAATTCCCCGGCAAAGAGCATTTTCTCATCTGGCATCCGCAGGGCGCACCGTTTATTTGTCTTGAGCCGTGGACAGGTTTTCCGAGTTATATTGATCAGCCGCAAGACCTTGCCACCAAAGAGGGTATGTTCCATCTGCAGCCGAACGAAACCTACACGGTATCCCACACCATTCGGTTTTGAGAAAATGTGGTCGGCGGACGGAAATATGTCCGCTCGGCACACTTTCGCGGAGGTTATGATATGCGTTACGTTGATTGCCACGTGCATTCCGAATATTCGCACGACGGCAAAGTATCTGTGCGTGAGATTTGCGAAGCGGCGATGCGACTCGGATTGTCCGGTGTTGCCATTACCGATCATTGCGACATTGAATTTTATCACGAACGTCCCGAACGAGAAAACATCATCGCCTCGGTTGAGGACGCGAAGCGTCTGCAGGACGAGTTTGGCGATGCTTTGCACGTGCGTGTCGGCATTGAGTTGGGCGGAGCCATCTGGGATATGTCGGCCGCAGACGAGATGTGCGGTTTGTTCGAGTATGATGTGGTGTTAGGTTCAGTGCACGCGGTGCGCGGCTGGGAGGAGCCGTTTTCCCGTATTAAAGCAGGGGACGTGGACAGCCATATCTACCTTTCTCGGTATTTTGATGATGTGTTGGAAACTGTCAAAACCTGCGATTTTGACGTGCTGTGTCATCTCACCTGTCCGTTGCGCTATATCATCGGCAGGTTCGGTGAAACGGTGGATTTGTCCCGTTACGATCAACAAATCGATGACATTTTACAGGAACTCATCCGCAATAAGCGGGCGCTGGAGGTCAATACGTCGGGATTTGGCACGGCGTACGATCGCCTGTTACCGGACACGGATATTTTGGAGCGGTATTATGCGATGGGCGGACGGTTGATCACCCTTGCATCCGATGCGCACACGGCTGACAGGCCGGGAATCGGATTTGATGCCGCCGTGCAAAAATTGAAAGCGATCGGCTTTTCGCATGCGTGCGATTTTGAAAAGCGAAAACCGATTTTATACGAATTATAAAGCGATAAAAGCACAAACGGTCATTCCGTTTGTGCTTTTTATTTTTGACCGCATAGAATTTGGCACACGGGGCAAAATACACCAATGAAAGGAGCGATATGTATGAAAAAAATCTTTTCCGTAATGTTGGCAGTATCTTTGTTGCTTTGCGTGTTCGCAGGTTGCAGTCGTAAACAGGATGATGGCGCATCCGTCTATTATCTCAACTTCAAACCCGAACAAAAAGAAGCGTGGGAAGCGCTCGCCAAGACCTACACCGAAAAAACGGGCATTCCCGTTACCGTCGTAACGGCGGCAAGCGGCGGGTATGAGGATACGTTGTCCGCCGAAATCGTCAAAGAAAATCCGCCCACCTTGTTTCAGGTGAACGGTCCTGTTGGTCTGTCCCATTGGAAAGACTACTGTTATGATCTGAAGGATAGCGCGGTATACAAACAACTCACCTCGGATGAGTTCGCACTCAAAGACGGCGAAGACGTGCTGGGTGTGGCGTACGTGATCGAAACCTACGGCATCATTTACAACAAAACCTTGTTGAACAAGTATTTCAAATCGGATTGGTCCACCGTCAAAAAGGTGGAGGACGTCAACAGTTTTGCGCGTTTGAAAGCGGTTGCGACCGAGATTCAGGCGCACAAGGCTGAAATGGGGGTCAAAGGTGCGTTCACCTCTGCAGGCATGACCGATTCGTCCGACTGGCGGTACAAGACCCACCTTGCCAACGTGCCCATTTCCTACGAATACAAGGACAGAAATATCAGCGTTGCCGAAACGGTGGAAGGCAAATATCTGGACCAATACCGTCAGATCTGGGATCTGTATTTGAACAATGCCACCTGTGCGCCTGCTGAAGTAGGCGCGAAAACGGGCGATGAGGCGGCAAGCGAATTCGCAAGAGGCGAAGCGGTGTTTTACCAAAACGGCACCTGGGCGCTGACCGACATCACCAAAGACGGCATCAAGGCGGACGAGGTGGGGATGTTGCCCATCTATATCGGCGTTGACGGCGAGGAGGAGCAGGGGCTTTGCACAGGCTCTGAAAACTATTGGTGCGTCAACAACGAGGCAAGCGATGAGGATATCAAGGCGACACTGGATTTTCTGGAATGGGTGGTAACAGGCGAAGAGGGAACCACGGCACTTGCGGAGGATATGGGTTTCTCGGTGCCGTTCAAACAGGCGAAAGCATCCTCCAATCCGCTGGTGCAAGAGGCAAACGCCTATATTGCGGCAGGCAAGAAACCGATCGCATGGAACTTTGCCACCATTCCTTCGGACGAGTGGAAAGATGGTGTCGGCGCGGCTTTGCTCGGCTATGCGCAGAACGGACAGACCGATGCCGCTTGGGAAAAGGTGAAAAATGCATTTGTGAACGGTTGGAAGACCGAATATGACAAAAACAAATAAAGGATACCGCCACAGCGAGGAGGGTTAAAAATTGTATAAATCATTGCGCAAATGGGCGCCCCTCTTTCTGTTCCCGACGGTAGCGGCGTTTGTGCTCAGTTTTGTGGTGCCGTTTTTCTACGGTCTGTTTTTCTCATTTTGCGAATTTCACACGCTGGAGAAGTTCAAATTCGTCGGATGGGATAACTATGAACGGGTGCTGTTGTCAGGGCAGTACAACTTTTGGCAATCACTGTGGTTCACGGTCATTTTTGCGGTGTTGGCGGTGGTGATCATCAACGTGGTGGCGTTTTTCATCGCGTATGCGCTCACCCGTCGCATACCCGGACGGGACGTATACCGCACCGTGTTTTTTATGCCCAACCTGATTGGCGGCATCGTGCTCGGGTACGTGTGGAAGATGGTGCTCAACTACGGTGTGCTCATTCCGCTGTTCGGCAAAGACCTCAGTTACAGCAGTACGTTTGGGTTCGTGGGGCTGCTCGCAGTGCTGTGCTGGCAACAGATCGGCTATATGATGATCATTTATATCGCAGGTCTGCAGGCAGTCCCCGACAGCCTCATTGAAGCGGCGAAGATCGACGGTGCAACAGGCTGGCAAACGCTCAGACGGGTGGTGATCCCGATGGTGATGCCGTCCATCACCATTTGTCTGTTTTTGTCCATTACCAATTCGTTTAAACTGTACGATCAAAATCTGGCGCTCACCGCAGGCTTGCCTGCGGTTACGGGAGTGGACGGCGTTACCCACAAAATGACCCAGATGTTAGCCCTTTGCATCAGCGACACCTACGGCAACAGCGCACGGTCTCACGGCACGGCGCAGGCGATGGCGGTGGTGTTTTTCCTCATCGTCGCGGCGATCTCGCTGATCCAGTTGTCGGTAACCCGTCGAAAGGAGGTACAGCAATGAGCCGTACCGCTGTTTCAAAAGAGCCGATCAAGGCATCGCAGATCGTGCTGTCGGTGTTGTTTGCGGTGTTGTGCTTTGTGTACGCCATTCCGCTGATCACCGTGTTTTATAATGCGTTCAAGACCAAAAGCGGCATCGTGGAAAACTTTTTCGCCCTGCCCGACGGAGAGACGGTGGCAGGATTTTCCAACTTCATTGTCGGTATCGAGGAAATCAACATCATCCAAGCGGCGTTTTACAGCTTGGTCATCACGTTGCTGTCGGTGTTGCTCATTTTGTTGTGCACCTCTATGTGCGCGTGGTATATCAGCCGTGTGGACTCCAAATTCTGCCGTTTTTTCTACTATGCGTGCGTGTTTTCCATGGCAGTGCCCTTTCAGATGGTGATGTTCACCCTCTCGATGGTGGCAAACGAATCGGGGCTGAACAGCCCTTACACCATCCCCGTTGTATATCTCGGTTTCGGCGCAGGACTTGCGGTGTTTATGTTCAGCGGTTTCGTGCGTTCCATCCCTGTTTCTCTGGAAGAGGCCGCCACCATTGACGGCTGTACGCCTATTCAGATATTTTTCAAGGTGGTACTTCCCGTGATGAAACCGACCTATATCTCGGTGGCGATTTTGGAGACTATGTGGGTGTGGAATGACTATCTGTTGCCGTATCTGGTGCTGGATAAGACCCGTGGATACGTTACCATCCCCATCGCCATTCAAACGGCGGTGCGGGACAGTTACGGCACGGTGGATACGGGCGTGAATATGGCGTTGTTGGTGCTCGCCATTCTGCCGGTCATTATTTTCTATGCAGCGTGCCAAAAACACATCGTCAAAGGTGTGATGGCGGGCGCAGTCAAAGGATAACAGACAAAAGCCGATGCATCGTTTGATGCATCAGCTTTTTTTGTTGCTGCCTTTAGGCGTGGGAATAACCCTCCGGTTCTACCGAGGAAAGATAAAAGAGCGGAGCTAATCCTTGCCTCCACTTGTCAGGGGAGGTAGATTTTGCCGTAGGCAAAAGGCGGAGGGGTAGTTGACGGTATCTCTCCCTCAGCAGGACTTCGCGGATAATCCGCGAAGTCCGTCGACATTTTGCTTCGCAAAAGTCGCACCTAAAATGGACGTTCGCCAGCTCCCTCAATGAGGGAGCCGTTTTTCTACACAAGAGAAGCGTCCCCTGTGTTAAAAAATCGCACCGTTGGTTATCAAATTAATTGCCGAAAAAATCAAGCCCACCACATATGCGTAGATTGATATCTTGTAAACCAGATGAAAGAAAGCCATCTTATCACCTAATAACTCTTTCAAGCTGAACACAAACCTTACAAAGATGATGCCGCATACAGAGAAATTCAAGAACATAAACAACGGTCCTTGTGGGTCAATCCCAAAGCAGACAGACAAATACCGCATTCCCCTGCCCGCAACAATCATCAAGATCCAATAAAACAGCGCAATAGTTATTTTCAATGATTTATTCTGTCCAGATTTCTTTAAGTTCTTTAAATGCTTGCTCATAGTTCCACCCCACAGTTAAATTAACACCCGCAAGAATGCAACACACGGAACCGTCCCCTGTGTTAGAGTATGTTCTTTGCTTTATGACTCCCTCAGTCTTGCCTTTGGCAAGCCAGCTCCCTCAATGAGGGAGCCGTTTTTCTACACAAGAGAACCGTCCCCTTGTGTCCTTAAACAGGTTGTAAACCAAACCATAGAAGAAACCCGAATACAACGATAAATAGTACCGCCAGAATGATTTTAGAATGCTTTGTCAATGGTTTGTTTCTCCTAACCAAATAGAAGATAGCGGATAAGGACATAGGAACGATTGTCAGCAGGAAGGTGCAGAATACCATAAAAGCAATTCCGCCCCGGTCGCCATTGAGATACCCTTCCAATATTTGCATAGTGCTGAATATGAGCATAAGCACAGCTGTTAAAGCCGCTCTTTTACGGTCACTCATATATCGAAACAGGAAAGGTATCAAAAGCATATTAGCACAAGAAAGAAAGAATGCAATAAAATACTGTCCTAGCACAAGCAAAACAGCATTGAGCACGCTGTTGACAAACAAAAACAGAATGGTTTTTATATTTACCAAAGGATGTCCCATGGCCGTTCCTCCTTTTCGTTTAAGTCAACATGCTGTAACACAGGGGACGGTTCTATGTGCTACTGTTTTTTTGCTGACTACCTGTGTTACCTGTGTTACAAAAAACAAAAACACAAGCCGTAGTTTTGCGGCTTGTGCATGGTTCAAAGGGTTTTATATACAGGGGGAATTCACCCAAAGGCATGACAGGTACACAAGCCGCACACACAATGTTGTTCTGCCGACTGTACCATGTCAAACACCCCCTCATCTATTCTATTTTTATCATACCAATTCAAAGGGCATTTGTCAACCGCCAAAACAGGCCTCTGCTGTGTTGCGTTATCATGTGTCCAAACGTCAACGGGACGATGTGGGCATCGTCCCCTACAACGCGCAGGGGCGATCAACCGTCAAATTCTGCAACACACCGAAAATGTGCAAATGTCGACTTTGCTGTAGCCGCAACAGCACCGTCTTCGTATTCTTTTCCAAAAAACCTGCTTTTTCGCATTAAAGCACTTGCAAAACGAAAAAGAGTATGGTATATTTTCTATCTATAAATATAAAATATATGTTTGGAAAGGAAGAATACGATGATGAAAGTTGCCATTTTGGGTCACGGTGTGGTCGGTTCGGGCGTTGCGGAAATTCTGCGTGAAAACGCTGCGCACATTGCCGAAAAAGCCGGCGACAGCATTGAAATCAAACGTATTCTCGACCTCAGAGAATTCCCTGAACTTCCGTACGCCGATTTGTTTACCAAACGGTTTGAAGATATTGCGGAAGATGATGAAATCGGTATCGTGGTGGAAACCATGGGCGGTTTGCATCCTGCGTATGAATTTGTCAAGACCTGCCTGCTCGCAGGCAAAAGCGTTGTAACTTCCAACAAGGAGTTGGTGGCGCAAAAGGGCGACGAATTGCTGAACATCGCGAAAGAACATAACCTCAACTTCTTGTTTGAAGCGAGCGTGGGCGGCGGTATTCCCGTGCTTCGCCCCTTGGCGCAGTGCCTGTCCGCTAACAACGTGTTGGAGATCGCAGGTATCCTGAACGGCACCACCAACTTTATGCTCACCAAGATGATCGACAACGGCATGCAGTTTGATGACGCGCTCAAGTTGGCGCAGGATCTCGGCTATGCCGAGCGCGATCCTTCCGCTGACGTGGACGGTCTGGATGCTTGCCGCAAGATCTGCATTTTGGCGGCGCTCGCTTTCGGCCGCCACGTATATCCCGACAGCGTTGCCACCGAGGGCATCCGCAACGTGTCGCTGACCGACGTACAGTATGCCGCAGAACTCGGCGGCGTTATCAAACTCATCGGATACGCCACCGAAAAAGACGGCAAGGTCTATTGTTCGGTCGCACCGCGTATGGTGAAAAACGATAACCTGTTGTCCGGCGTCAAAGACGTGTTCAACGCCGTGATGGTGAACGGTGATGCGGTCGGTGAAGTGGTATTTTACGGTAAGGGCGCAGGAAAACTGCCCACCGCCTCCGCCGTTGTTGCGGACGTCATTGACGAAGTCAAGCACGTCAAAGCAAGAAAATATCTCGGCTGGGATGCGGCGGATGCCGCGCGCGTGGGTGATCCCAAACAGCTTGACGTCAGCATGATGGTGAGAGCAAGCGGTTCGCTCGATGCGGTTAAAGCCGTGTTTGGCGACGTACAGACGGCGCAAGATGTCGCGGATAACGAGTTCGCGTTCATCACCCCCAAAATGTGCGAAGCGGAACTGGTGAAAAAGTTAGAAACTCTGGACGGTGCGACTGTCATCAGCCGCTTCCGTGTGGTATAGCCAAAGCATTTGAATCCGAACCGGCCTCGAAGGGCGATTTTTCGGTAGCTTTCGGCTCACCGTCGCACATAGGCGACCGCCTTATGTGCTCCGCTTTACCAAAATCTCCTCAAAAAATTCGCTCCTTTTAGGTCGCAGAATTTTGTGACCAACGGATTTTTTGATGAGCAAGGCAAAAACGCAGTGAATACTGTATGTATTCACGAGTATTTTAACGACGCCTCAGCGGAAAATCCGTATCACAAAATCCGATTCGGATTTAAATGCTTTGGCTAAGGAGGAACACGAGATGTTAGTTGTTAAAAAATTCGGCGGTTCTTCGGTGAAGGATGCGGAAAGCGTTATGCGCGTTGCGCAGACCTGTATCGATACCTACCGTGAAGGCAACGATGTTGTCGTGGTCGTGTCCGCACAGGGAGACACCACTGACGACCTCATTGCAAAAGGCAAAGAGATCAATCCGAACGGCAGCAAACGTGAGATGGATATGCTGATGGCTGCAGGCGAACAGATTTCCATTTCCTTGCTGGCGATGGCGATCGAGAAACTCGGTTGCCCCGCAATTTCCCTGCTCGGCTGGCAGGCGGGATTCAACACCTCGTCGGTGTACTCCGCCGCGCGTATTCGCCGTGTGGATACCGAGCGTATCCGTAACTGCCTGGATCAGAAGAAGATCGTCATTGTGGCAGGTTTCCAGGGCATCAACAAGTATGAAGACATCACGACCCTCGGCCGTGGCGGTTCGGACACCAGCGCGGTGGCGATCGCGGCGTCTATGAAAGCGGACGTGTGCCAGATCTACACCGATGTGGACGGCGTGTTTACCGCTGACCCGAGAAAGGTCCCCGGTGCGTTCAAACTGGATGAGATCACCTATGATGAAATGTTAGAGTTGGCTACTTTGGGTGCGCAGGTGCTCAATAACCGCTCGGTTGAAATGGCGAAAAAATACAATGTAGCGCTGGAAGTTCGTTCCAGCTTGCGTCCTGTCCCCGGTACGATTGTGAAGGAGGTTACGAAAATGGAAAAAATGTTGATTAAGAGTGTCGCGAAAGACACCGATGTAGCGAGTGTTATGGTTGTTGGTCTGCCAGATGAACCCGGTATTGCGTTCAAGGTGTTCTCCCGTGTGGCGAATGCGCACGTCAATGTGGACATCATTCTGCAGTCGGTCGGTCGCGACGGCACTAAGGACATCACCTTCACTGTGCCCGGCGACAAAGGCGAAGCCGCTGTGGAAGCGTTGCGTGAATATTGCGAATCTGTCGGCGTGAAGAGCCTGTCTTGCGGTTCTGAATATGCCAAGGTGTCCATCGTCGGCGCCGGCATGGAAACCCACGAAGGCGTTGCCGCTCAGATGTTCGAAGCGCTCGCTGACAACAAGATCAACATCAGCATGATCTCCACCAGCGAAATCAAAGTGTCCGCGCTTATCCCCAAAGAGGATGCTGACCGTGCGGTTGCCGCGATCCACGCAAAATTCTTCGAATAAGAATCAAACAAAAAGCCGCCGTGCATTCGGAACGCTCCGAATGCACGGCGGCTTTTTTAACAACTCAACATATCTATTATATCAAACCGAAAAACCGTTCGTCAATAGGGTTGCGGCGATTTCTGCGTTTCGCACAAGCGATGCGCCGATAGTTTATAGAACATTACATATTGAAGGAGGGCTGAAAATGTGGTATAGTAAAGACACAGAAAGGAAGGCGATACCGATGAACAGGTAAGCCGCTCTGAAGTTCCAAAAAGGCTCGGCAAGGTCGAAAAATACATTTTGACAGACTGAAAAACAAATCCAAACATACAACATATACAAAAACAATTCTGCCGAAACTTTGAAGAACGAAAGAGTTTGACATAGCCCTCAAACGCGAGAAATCCCTACATTTAAAAGAAGGTTCCCACCTTATGGGAGATGCAACAGCATCGACGATGACATGGAGATTGGATGTAAGCGGAAGGACAGGGCAAAATTTGAAGAAAGAGAGGTAAACAACGGATGTTAGATAATAAGAGCGAACAGAAATGACCCTTGGCCGAGGAAAACGTGTAAAGAAACGTTCGGTCAAGGGTCTTTTCAGTTTCAGGGATAGTGAATAGTGATATGATCGGCCAAAAGCGTACGCTTTCGGTCTTTTTTTATTTTACAAAGCTCAAACAAAAGCTAGCAGAGCTTTACGAGCTTTTCACATTTGCAGACATTTGCATTTTACAAAGCGGTTGTACAATCAGGAGGACACAGACGAGAGGAATGTGTAAGTATAGAAGATAAAGAGGTTACCATATGACTATTTTTGATGTATTGACAATGATTGGCGGTTTATGTCTATTCCTGTTTGGAATGAGCTTGATGGGCGATGCGCTGGAAAGAAGCGCAGGCGGTCGCTTGGAAGCGATGATCGGAAAACTGACCACCGGCAAGCTGGCGGGTTTGCTCACCGGTCTCGGTGTCACGGCGGTCATTCAGAGCTCTTCTGCCACAACCGTGATGGTGGTAGGCTTTGTGAACTCGCGGCTGATGACCTTGAAACAGGCAATTCACGTGATTATGGGTGCGAACATCGGCACGACTGTCACCGCGTGGATTTTGAGTCTTAGCGGCATTTCTTCGAGCAATATGTTCTTAAAGCTGTTAAAACCCGGTTCATTTACGCCGGTGTTGGCGCTGATCGGTATTATTTTACTGATGTTTGCGAAAAGCAGCAAGAAAAAAGATATCGGCGTTGTGCTGTTGGGATTTGCCACGTTGATGTTCGGCATGGAAACCATGACCGGTGCCGTGTCCGGACTGAAAGAAATTCCGGCATTCCAAAGTCTGTTTGTGATGTTTAAAAACCCCATTCTCGGCGTGCTGGCGGGTGCTGTTTTGACCGCCATTATCCAGTCCAGCTCGGCTTCTGTCGGTATTTTGCAGGCTTTGGCAGCAACGGGAGCGGTATCGTATGGTGCTGCTATCCCGATTATCATGGGGCAGAATATCGGCACTTGTGTTACGGCGTTGATCTCTTCGGTAGGCACTACCAAAAATGCGCGTCGTGCAGCACTGGTGCACCTGTCCTTTAATGTAATCGGTACGGCGGTGTGTCTGACGGCGTTTGCGCTGGTACAAGGATTTGCGGCACCTGTATTGTTTGATGACCCTGCCTCCTTCGCAGGTATTGCAACGGCGCACTCGGTATTCAATATTGTTTGCACGCTGCTGCTGTTGCCCATGTCCGGTCTGTTGGAAAAATTGGCATATAAATTGATTCCCGACACCAAAGAAACGGAGCAGACATCCGAACTGGATGAACGTTTACTCGGCACGCCGGCGATTGCGCTGGAATGTGCACACAATCTCACCTACGAAATGGCACGTGTATCTGTGGGCGCTTTGCAAGATAGTATTGCATGTTTGGAGGCATATGATGCCAAAAAAGCGCAGTCTGTTCGCGAAGCGGAGGATCGCACCGATCATCTTGAGGATGTGATCGGCAGTTATCTTGTGAAGATCAGTACCAAGTGGCTCAACGAGACGGAAGGTGCAACCGCCTCGATGCTGCTGAAAGCGATCGGCGATTTGGAACGCATCTCGGATCATGCGGTCAATATATTGGAATCTGCAGAAGAAATGCAAGAGAAAGGTATCGTGTTCTCGGAATCCGCAAAGCAGGAGATGCAATCCCTTTGCGCTGCAACGCTGGAAATTGTAGCACAAGCGTATGCGGTATTCACCGAAGGAGATATTGAGATGGCTATGCAAATTGAGCCCCTCGAGCAGGTGATTGACCGTATGAAAGAATTGTTGCGCACACGGCATATCGAGCGTTTACGCCTGGGCAATTGCGGCATTGATGTAGGCTTTGTCTGGAACGATCTGATCACCAATATGGAACGTGTGTCCGATCACTGCTCCAATATTGCAGGCTGTGTGATCGATTTGCAAGACCGCAATATGAATTTGCACGAATCGCTCAAAACGCTTAGAAGTGACAATGTATCGTATAGAGAAAACTATGCGGTGTATATGCAGAAATATTTTGCGAATGTATAAAAAAGGACGGTGCTTGGCACCGTCCTTTTTGGATGTTAGGATCTTATTTCAAACCGGCGAACACGCGAATGGCGGCCATGACATTCTGTTTCATAGCTTCTTTCGCATCGGTTAAGATGTCGTGGAACTGATTGTAGTCTTTACCGACGACCGCCGCAGCACCGGCTTTTGCCATATAGGTGTAGTAGTTGACCTTACGCACGCCGCGTTTGATCACCTCGCGGTAATCTGCTTCGCTGACACCCGATCCGCCGTGCATAACGATCGGCACGTTGATGAGGGATTCGATTTCGGACAGACGCTCAAAGTCGAGCTTCGGCGCGGTGGCATAGAAACCGTGTGCAGTGCCAAACGCGCAAGCAAGCGCATCAATGCCGGTATCCGCAACGAATTTCACAGCGGCTTTTGGATCGGTGTAGATGGAAGCACCTTCCGCGCCGCCGCCTTCTCTGGCGCCCATCGAACCGATTTCCGCTTCCACAGAAGCGCCCGTCTCTTTTGCCATGGCGACCGCTTGTTTGGTGTTTTCCACGTTTTCGTCGGTGGGGAGGTTGGAGCCGTCATACATCACCGAGGTGAAGCCGAGTGCCAAACCGCGTTTGACATACTCAAGGTCGGTGCCGTGGTCCAGATGCACGCAAACCGGCACCTTTGCTTTTTCGGCAAACAGGCGCATCACGGGTGCGATCTCGTCCATTTTGCACAGACCCATTTCTTCGTGTACCTGCGCGTGCATCACGATGACCGGCTGATCCAGTTCTTCCGCCGCCGCAATCACCGCCTGCAGAGCGGTCATGTTGGGGGTGTTGAACGAACCGATGGCAATTTTCTTTTGTTCCGCAATTTTCAGAATTTCAGTTAAGTTTACCAGCATATTTAAAATTCTCCTTCGAAATCGTGTTTGTTGTCGGCGAAACGGAAGGTTACCGCCGTTTTTTTGCTTTGATCGGGCTCAAGGAACTGCAAGGTGCCGTTTTTGCGCAGAACGTCTCTGCCGTCCGCGGTGCAGTTGCCCGGTTCCAAACCGAGCACGTAATCGGTGTCGCCCATCATCTTCCACTCGATGAATCGGGGGAGTGCCGCTTTGTCATACGACATCACGACGCCTTTGTTGATATCGGGATTGAAAATACCGAGTTTTGCGACGCCGTTTGCCGCTTTGACGTCGTAATAGTAGCAACGCTCCCGATACCCTGCCTGCGGTTTTTCGAGGGTTAAAGCGGTGTCTATATGTTCCGCTGCAAAATCGTCTCTTGCCACCACGCTGTCGTGGGGGATGACCACCTGACTGTTTTCACTGACAAGCGGATAGCCCATATTGCAATGGTAGAGAATCATATACGGAGAGGTAACGTCCCCTTCATTGGTAACGGTATCTTCCACCGTAAACACGTTTTCGGTGTAGGAGAAACGATACACGCGGTCCATTACCAGTTTTCTACCAAACAGTGCCGCATCGCGTATTTGCATTTTGACCACCAGTTCATCGGCGGTTTCTTCAATGGCACGAAGCTGGGCAGGAATATGGGAAATCGTACCGTGCAACGGCAGGATTTCGCCCTCGTCTTCACAAGGAGAGCCGACGGCGGTCAGACCGCAGGTGGTGAAAAAGCCTGCGGTAAAGGATTTCAAAAACCCGACACCGTCCCCATCGTAATACTGCGGCGCAACGTAACCGCAAGGGGCGAAATAGCCCATATTGTCGCCGCAAACGGACAGTCGGGATACGTCGCCTGCCCGATCGAGCGAGATCCACGCCTCCAGACCTTTGCCGTTGCGCACATACAGAAAATGCATACCGTCGCCTTTGCCGTTTTGCAGAACGTACTGTTCAGCGCCACGCACCTGCAACGGATTTCCGACATAGTGTTTCATATTCTCACAATCCTTTTACAGCGGTATACAGATTTTGATATTTTTGATACAACGCGGCATATTTTGCACACGCATTCGCATCGGGGGTCATCACCTGACGGGTGGTAACCATATTGTTGGTCGCTGTGGCAAGGTCGGCAAATGCGCCGATCGCCACGCCTGCCAACGCCGCCGTGCCTGCCGCACCCACCTCTTTGCAGGAGAGGGCGGTGATGGCGGTTCCCAGAATATCCGCTTTGATCTGCAACCATACGTTTGAAGTCGCACCGCCGCCCGTCGCGCGGATTTCGGTGATTTCACCCGTCTGCGCTTTCATGGTGTTGAAGTTGAGCAACATTTCGTAAGAAGTGCCTTCCATCAACGCCTTGTACAGATCGTATTTGGTGGTTTCCAAGGTAACACCGACACACGCCGCTTTGGAATCGTTGTCCATATACGGCGTTGCCGCACCTGCGAAGTGGGGCAATACCAAAATGCCGGTCGGACCTGCAGGGGTCATACGATCCAGTTCGGCGTATACGTTTTTGCCGTCTGCCGCCGCTTTTTGCGCGTCTGTCTCCGCAAAGGTATCACGGAACCACTTGAGGGTCGCACCGCCCGTAAACGAAAGGGCGTAGCAAGCGTATTTGCCGTCAATGTACGGCACTACCGAATAGCCGCCGTCGTAAAATTTAAGGTCGGTGGGTTTGTTCTCCAGCACCACGGGGATACATTCTACCGTGCCGGTGCCGTCCATCGCTTGATGCTGTTCGAACACGCCTGCTCCCAGCATAGCGGCGACCTGATCGTGGCAACCGTTGACAATCATAATATCATAGTCAATACCCAGATATGCGCGCACGGCGTCGGTCAGTCCGCCTGCGACCGTGCCTGCAGGCACGGGGGTGGACATCATATCCATATCAATGCCTGCCGCTTCAAAAACCTCGGGAATCCAGCACAACTTTTCAATGTCGAAAGCCGCGGTGCGAGCCGCGAGCGAATAATCGATTTGTGCAACGCCCGACAGGATATAAACGATGTAATCCTCGCCCAACAGAATGCGTTTGCAATCTTTGAAAGCAGGGGTGTTATGTTTGTGCCACATCATTTTGCAGATGCTGTACATCGGGTGGGGTTTTACACCCGTGAGCAAGGTGAGGCGATCTTCGCCAAACTGCTCACACAGCGCCGCACATTCTTCACCGCCGCGGGGGTCGGTGTACAGCATAGAGGGTGCGAGCACGGTGTCGTGTTCGTCCAGCATCGCAAACGTTTCGCCGAAACTGGTAACGCCGAGCGCATCCACACGGTAGTGCTGTGTCGCTTGTTTTAAAAGGGTCAGAACACCGTTTTTCACATCGGTGAAACTGATTTCGTGTTGTCCGTTTCGATGAACGGCGTCGTATTCCACGTAATATGTATCCAGCAAGGTCGCTTGTTCATCGTACAAAACGATTTTACAGCCGGTCGTGCCGACATCCAATCCGCCTACAATCTTCATAGCTTAGTCCTCGATGCTGACGACGTCATAGCCGAGATAGTATTTGAACGCTTCTTCAAGAATATCTTTCACGTGGCCGTTTGCAACGGTGGTGTGGTGCTTAAAGCCACCGCGTGCCAGACGGATGAGTTTATCCTGCAGGTTATCGATTTTGGCAACGCCGCCGCAACCGAAGAATGCATCTTCAATGTTGTCGTCGGTAAATTCACCCTCGCTGAAATAGATGGTGATCTTGCCGTCTTCGGTCTTACAGTTGGAGTAGGTCATGGGGAAGGCGGCTATGCGGCCTTCGTTGGTACCCCAGCCACTGCCGGCATCGGTCTTATCAAACATTTTGTGGGAGGTAACGGTACCTTTGCCTGCCATCAGCTTCTGAGCGGTGGAGCCGCAGTGGAACAGAATGACCTTATCGGGATCATCGCCGTAGTTGTTGTTCCAGTCGAGGCAAGCGGCAGGACCTTCGGTCGCGAGCGCCAGCGCACGCATGGTGATGGCAGAGCACATATCGATTTCACAGGATGCGGTGATGCCGCGATCGTTGAGTTCAGAGAGGAGAACGCAGGGGCAAACACGCAGATAGGTTTCCATCTCGTTCCAGCAACGCAGTGCAATGGCATCCAGATGATAGGTTTCGATGTATTCGTCGATGACAACGCTGATTTTTGCCAGCATAATTTTCTTATCCTGCGGCACGTTGGAGAAATCGGTGTACGCTTCCAACGCGGCAATTTTATCGATCACTTTCGCGTCGTCGTCCGCCTTGGCGCGCACGAACTCGAACAGTTCGGACAGGTCAAAACTTTCCACGTTGATGCCGTGGCGCTGCATGGTCAACTCGTCAAAACGCACGGTTTTGAATGCGGTGGTACGCGCACCGATGCAACCGATATTAAAGCGTTTCATACCGTTCACCACACGGCAGACCGCCGCGAAGTCGTGCAGGTTTTGGGTGAAAGCAGGTGTGAGCGGATGCACCACGTGGGGTTTCATCACGGTGTACGGCACTTTGTATTGCTCGAACACGTCGGTAACCGAGAATTTACCGCAATACGCATCTCTGCGATGTTGGAAATCCATTTTGCCGATCTCGTCGGGATAGGCTTGCATGAGGATCGGCACGCCTGCATCCTGCAGAGCGGCGATAGCACCGTTTTCGTCCACGAAAATGGGCATACACAGAATTACGCCGTCGTATTCACCCTCGTGGGATTTCAGCCAAGCGGCGTAGGCTCTGCCCTCATCACGGGTTTCGACCGCGCCGTAACGGGTGGCGTTAGCGTCCATCATCAGATAGTCGTACCCTGCATCGGTAACCGCTTTGACCATATCGGCACGCGCGCCTTCGATGAGTTCCGCAGGCATAAAGCCGCGGTTGCCAAAGTACAATGCGAAAGTTTGCTTTTTCATACTGTTGCCTCCTATAGTAAAAAATCTGTATTTACACTTTACATTATAGTGAAGGGGGTGTTATAATACAAGGCAATCTCATACTAAAAATGGTAAATTTGTACGGAGGGGCGGATAATAATGAGTTTGCGGTTGGATGCCGAACAAATAGAAACGGTCATGCGTTCTTTTCATATGTTGACAGGTATTCGGTTTGTGTTGTTTGATGCGTCCCGACGGGAACTGATTGCGTATCCGCAGAAAGATTGCGATTTTTGCAAACTGATGAAAGGGTGCGCGAAAACACGCAGGAAGTGTGCGTATGCCGACCGCCGTGCCTGTGAAAAATGTCAGCAGGCGAATGCCGCCGTGGTGTACACCTGCCACGCCGGGCTGTACGAAGCAGTTATCCCGTTACGGGATAATGAACGCATTATCGGATACCTGATGTTTGGTCAGATCGCGGATGCCGCAGGAAAAGAAGCGTTGCAAGATCGTTTGCCTGCATTGACCGAACAATACGGGTTTGAGCGAAATATGCTGACGGCTGCACTGGATGCCGTTACCGTCAAATCGGTGGAGGAGATTCTTGCCGCATCCAAAATTATGGAAGCGTGCACGTCGTACATCATCTATAAAGAACTGATCACCCCCGAAAACGATCGTATGATTGAAGCGGCAAAAGGGTATATAGAAGAGCATTTAGACGAGGAAATCGTCCCTGAAACGTTGTGTGATCAGTTGGAGGTGGGACGCACCCGTTTGTATGAATTGTTTCGCGCGGAGACGGGTATGGGCATTGCCGCTTACGTGCGCCGCCGCAGGATGCATCGCGCCAAAAAGTTGCTGAAAACCACCACTTTAAGCATTGGCGAAATCGCACAGGCAGTAGGATTTACCGACTATAATTATTTCAGCCGCGTGTACAAGAAAACCTACGGCAAATCCCCGAAAAAATACAGATAAAAAAGAGGACGTATCCGCAGATACGTCCTCTTTGTTTTGTGAAAATCAATCCATCTCGCAGGTCATGCAGGATATTTGCTTGCGATAGATACGCAACATAGCGACCCCCAACACCACGCCGGTGATCGTCCAGGTGATGGGATAACTGTAAAACAGAGCGGCAGGGGTGTGGATGACTTGGAACACCGTGTATATCCATACCACGCGAAAACCGCACACGCCGACGATGCAGGTGATCATCGGCATAACCGATACGCCCATTGCGCGCATGGAGTTGGACAAAATTTCCATCCAGGCGCACAGGAAATACAAAGCGCCGACGCGCCACATACGTTCAATGCCGAACAGAATGGCATCGCTGTTGGTGGTATACAGGGACAACAGTTGATTGGCAAACGTGAGGCTAAGGACCGCTGTGATGACGGAAAAGGCGGTGGACAACACGAATGCAGCGCCCATGATGCGCGGAATACGGCGCAGTTTGCGAGCACCCACGTTTTGCCCGACGAATGACAAGCAAGATTGGGAAATGGCATTAAAGCAGGTGTAGATAAAGGATTCTATATTGCCGGCGGCGGTGTTACCCGCAATGGCGATGGTGCCGAACGAATTGACGGAAGATTGGATAATGACGTTGGAAATGCTAAAGCAAGCGCTTTGAATACAGGCAGGAACACCGATTTTTAAAATATCGATCAAGTCGGATAAACGGACGCCCAAGCGTATGATGAACAGTTGGCAAGGTCCATAGGTGCGGGTCAACGCGAGCAGTACCAACAACGCGGAAAGCACCTGCGAAATAACGGTGGCAAGCGCCACGCCGTCGGATGACATATTGAACACCAGCACGAACAGCAGATTGAGCAGTACGTTGATCAGACCCGAGAACATCAAAAAGTACATAGGGCGGCGCGTGTCGCCGCAAGCGCGAAGCACGGCGGCGCCGAAGTTGTACAACAAACTGACAGGGAAACCGCAAGCATAGATGCGCAGATACAAAGCAGCACCCTTTTGCAATTCAGGGGGCGTTCCCATCCATGCAAGAAACGTATCCGCAAACGCCAGCGTGATACCGCTGATGAGCAAACCGAGCAGAATACTGATGGTGATAGCAGTGTGGGTAGCGCTGGAAGCGCGTTTGGTATCGCCTGCACCGAGGGTGCGGGCAATCACGACGTTCGCACCGACAGCCAGACCCATAAACGCATTGACCAACAGGGAAACCAAAGTGGAACAAGCGCCTACTGCGGCGAGTGCGGTACTGTCGGATGAAAACCGACCGACCACGATGAGATCGGCGGCGTTGTACAACAATTGCAACACGCCGCTGAGCATCAGCGGCACCGAAAAACGCAACATTTGCGGAATGACTGCACCGTTGCACATATCCGGCGGCGGGGGCGGCAGTTTGTTTTTTCTCATATCGACACCTTCTTCTCGAAAACAGTCGCAGAAAACATCTACAAAGTAGCATATTTTCCATACGATTGCAAGGGGGAAAAGCACTTTTCCGAATAAATCGCAAAATCCCTTGAAAAAATACCAAAAACCTCTTCCAAAACGCGTAGAAATGCGGTATGATACATAGTGGAATTATATAATTATAAAGGAGGCGCGGCGTATGCTCACCAAATATTCGGTATCCTTGGATAAAATCATCAAAGAAATGTCCTGGGAAACGGTGTATATGCCTTCGGAAGAATCACTCCGCCCGGTGCGGTCGATCGAAACCAATCGTCCCGGTTTGGAACTTGCAGGCTTTTATGATTATTTTGATAATGAGCGTATTCAGGTGCTCGGCAAAAGCGAGGTTTCTTATCTGGAAACGTTGCCTGAAGACGAACGGTTGGCACGGGTGGAACAACTGGTGGAAAAACGGCCGCCTGCGTTGGTTGTAGCAAGAGCGATGCCCATCCCGGCCGAACTGACAGATGCTTGCAAACGGCACGAAGTACCGCTGTTGACCAGTGCGGATACTACCTCTGCCATGCTGGCGGCGTTGACCGCGTTCCTCAGCGTGCAACTGGCTCCCCGTATCACCAATCACGGCGTGTTTGTGGAAGTATACGGCGAGGGTATTTTGTTGGTCGGCGACAGCGGCGTCGGTAAGAGCGAAACAGCCATTGAACTTGTCAAGCGCGGTCATCGTCTG
>JAZRQN010000009.1:0-2897 GCA_045649855.1 Acutalibacteraceae bacterium
CGGACACAAGCCAGCGGCTGCTCGCCGTTTTTCTCTATTGCATACCACTCAGAGAGGCGGGCGATAAACTCTTTTTGCTGTTCTA
This sequence comes from Acutalibacteraceae bacterium, assembly GCA_045649855.1. Lineage (GTDB taxonomy): Bacteria > Bacillota > Clostridia > Oscillospirales > Acutalibacteraceae > URNF01. Next base: position 86 of record JAZRQN010000009.1, read on the forward strand.
ATTCTTCCGCGGATATCCGCTCGATATTCGCCATACGCATTTCCTTCCAAAAGCAGAATATATACCAGATGATTATAACATTTTTTCAGTTGTTTTGCAATGCCTATATATGTATTTTTTATAAAAGAAAAGAATTTTTAAATTTAGGAAAAATCTGCTGAAAAGGGGTTTTCTTTTTGCCAAAAAAATCATATAATAAGAGATAATCGCACGGAAAGGATACAAAGGCTATGCAAGACGATCTTTTCAAAAATATTCATCGCATTCATTTCATCGGCATCGGCGGTTCGGGTATGCGACCGCTCGCCGAAATTTTATACAGCCGCGGATTTTCCCTTTCGGGTTCTGATAACAACGAATCGGACAACCTCGCGCGCATTCGTGCATTGAACATTCCCGTTTATATGGGGCATGATGCCAAAAATATTGAAGGTGCGGATATGGTGGTATACACCATCGCTGTCGGCAACGATAACCCCGAAAAAGTGGCGGCAGAAGCGGCAGGTATTCCGCTCATTGAACGCGCGCAGTTGCTCGGTTGGATTTCCCGTCAATACGGACAGACGGTCGCAGTGGCAGGCACGCACGGTAAAACGACCACTACCTCGATGCTCGCACAGGTGTTACTGGAAGCGGATAAAGACCCCAGTTTGTTCATCGGTGGCAGATTGCCGCTCATCAACGCCAACGGCCGTTCGGGTAACAGCGATATCATGGTGTGTGAGGCTTGCGAGTTCCAGGATCACTATCAAGCGATGACCCCTGCCATTTCCATTTTACTCAACGTGGATGCCGACCATCTGGATTATTTCGGTACACTGGAAAACGTCATCAAATCCTTTGCGACCTTCTCCGCCAAAACGACGGGAACGGTCATTTATAACAAAGAAGACGCCAACACGGTGAAAGCGATTGAAAACCTACCTGCCGATATGTGCGTTTCCTACGGTTTCTCCCCCGAGTGCGATTGGTATGCTGAAAACGTGCGTACCGAACGCGGTGCATACGGCGTGTACGATCTGTACCACAAAGGTGCATTCGTTGCCGAAATCAAACTGGGCGTTCCCGGTCAGCACAACGTCAGCAACTCGCTTGCAGTCGCGGCGGCAGCTTTCCTGTGTGGTGTTTCCCCTGCGGAGATCGCTGCAGGCATTGAACATTTTAAAGGTGCCGGCAGACGATTTGAATTCGTAGGCGAAGCAAACGGCGTTACCTTTGTGGACGATTACGCACATCATCCCACCGAGATCGCCGCTACCATCTCTACAGCAAAGAAGATGCAATACAGCCGTGTGTGGGCGATTTTCCAACCCTTTACGTTCTCACGCACTGCCAGACATCTGGATGAATTCGCAGACGCACTTCGCCTGGCAGACGAAGTGGTCGTGAGCGAGATTATGGGTTCTCGCGAGAAGAACGAATGGAACGTGCATTCTACAGGTATCACCGATCAGATCGACGGTGCTCACTACCTCCCCACCTTCCCCGAGATCGCAGAATTCGTATCCGCCAACGTCAAAGAGGGCGACCTCGTGCTCACAATGGGCGGCGGCGACGTGTATAAATGCGCACGCTTAACCTTGGAGAAATGTAAATAATCAGCAGATACAAAAAACAACGGTGTGTCCGATGGACACACCGCTGTTTTTTGATTTTTACTCACAAAATATAGAGTGCCGCGACGATGGCGGACAAGCAAACGCCGATGATAAACCCTTTGAGAAGGTGCTTTTTTAAATGCGGAATGGAGGTGGTAAATTCTTTGGTATACCGACGTGCGTACAGCGGAAACCAAATCGGGCCGCGGCGCAACACGTGTGTCTTACCGCAAGCACGAATTTTGATCACCGAATGATCGCCGTGATAGCGCGTATATCCATAGATATAATCAATGCTCTCCATGTCCGTCCATTTGATGAGCTCACCTTTGTGGTATACACCTGTTTCATCCGCTTTGCACAGCGGCTTGCCCCAAAGTGCCGACACCACAAATGCGGGCGTCATAATCACGAACAGACCGAGTGCAAACCAAAAGAAATCCAGCGCCAACCGATAGTTTGCGGTTTTGAATATCCATTCCAGCAACAATATCGCCAAAGACACCGTTGCTACCGCTACGGAAGTCGGCACCATCAGCAGAATCCGACCGCTTTGACAGCAGATAGTCCTGCGTTTGCTCGTATGTTGGTCCATCGCAGATTATTCAGCCAGTTCCGAAGTACAGTGTGCACAACGGGTAGCGTCGATCGCAATCTCGGATTTGCAGAACGGGCACACCTTGGTAGTAGGTGCCGCAGGTTCTTCCACAACCTTTTTCTTGCCGATGCCGTTCAAGGAATTGATGCCTTTGACCAGCAGGAAAATCACGAACGCCATGATGATGAAGTTGATCACTTCGGTTACGAACGCACCGTAGTTCCAGGTGGTAACGCCCAGCGTTTTCGCCATTTCGGCGGTAGTTACCGTCGCAGCGTCCACGCCTTCGGGAGTTTTCAAAATCAGGAACTGGTCCACAAAGTTCATGCCGCCGGTGAGCAGGCCGATAAACGGCATCACCAGGTCATTGACCACGGAAGTTACGATTTTCTGGAACGCACCGCCGATGATAACACCGACAGCCAGGTCGATTACGTTGCCACGCATCGCAAACGCTTTAAACTCACCAAAAAATCCGCCTACTTTTTTGTTGCCCTTTTTCATGGTTTCAGATACTTTGCTCATGTTTGATCTCCTCCTTGTTTTCTTCTGTTTTTTCTGTTTTTTCGATCAAGTCGGAGGCCAAGCGGTCTTAGGAAGACAATGACTAGACCCA
>JAZRQN010000010.1:0-17839 GCA_045649855.1 Acutalibacteraceae bacterium
ATGAGCATAATTTGCTTCGTGGATGTTTGCACCAATAGAGGTTGCAGAACGCTCCAACTGATTAACGAGAGAATAATGTCCTTTGATAGTTTCGCAGAGCTTGATAATTTTAATGGCAAAATCCATAGACAAATCGACGAGCTTATTTTCTTTCACATTGATCACCTCTGCAGATATTATAACATATCGAATGAAATATTGCTACGCAATATGAAATAATCCTTCGGATTATGAAATATTTTGCCAGAGCGGCAAAATGTGAAATAAAATAAATCCCTCATACGCCGCAGCGTATTTCATAGCGTCAGCTATTTCATAACGCGTAGCGTTATTTCACAAATCTTGTAAGGGATTTATTTCATTGAAAAAAGTCACCTTTGTCGGTAGACAAAAGTGACTTTTTTCGTGGTGGACCCGAAGGGGATCGAACCCTCGAACCTCACGGATGCGAACCGTGCGCTCTCCCAGCTGAGCTACGAGCCCATATGTTTTTCAAACCGTTGTTTATCATACTCCAAGATACGCGTTTTGTCAAGAGGTTTATTCAGAAAAAAGCACTGTTTTCCAACTAAAATCCAAGTATATCATTTTCAATATCCTCATTCGCTTCAATATTGCAAAAACATTTGCTCTATGCTATACTCATCTCAATTCACAAGGAGGGATACTATGGTTATTATCATCACGGGTGCTTCTCACACCGGAAAGACGGCACTTGCGCAAAAATTGCTTCAAAAGTACGCATACCCCTACCTCTCCATTGATCATTTGAAAATGGGATTGATCCGAAGTAACAACACCGATTTAACACCGCTCAGTGATGACAGTGATCTCACCGCACTTTTATGGCCAATCGTCCGCGAAATGATCAAAACAGCAATCGAAAACAATCAAAATCTGATTGTTGAAGGCTGTTACGTGCCGTTTGACTGGGCAAAAGACTTTGATGAAAACTATATGCAACATATCCGTTACTATTGTCTGGTTATGAGCCAACGATATATACAAACGCACTTTGATGACATTCTTGGTTATGCAAATATCATCGAAAACCGTTTGGATGACGACTATACGTTAGAGACGGCTTTACAGGATAACGCAGAAATCTTGACCCTTGCACAACAACACAACGTCCCTTACATTCTGATTGACCAAGCATACGACATTCAGATCGACTGACAAAAAAACTGAAATCCATTCGCCCACACCCCAAAGGAAAGTGTTTGTTTTTCGAACAAAAATCCCCCGTACCGTTACCAAAAGCCATGTAAGGCGCCAGCCTTGCGTGGCTTTTGGCATAGTTGCAGGAAATTTTTCTGTCCTACAAAACTGCGAAGCACCTTAAAAATTTTTAGTGCAAGAAAAGGCAAAAGCGCCCGATTATGCTGTCGCATATCGGGCGCTTTCAACGCGTTATTGTGCTGAAAATTTTATTTTTTAAGGAAATACTTCCCTTGGGGTGTGGGCGTTCGTTTCAACGTTTTTTACGATTTAGTTCGCAGGACCGCCTGCACCCACAAAATTCTCGCTGTAACCGTTGGCATACAGATAAGTACCATCTGCCAGTTGCACGTATGCATTGGCAGCAAGATCGGTTGTTCTGCCATTTTCGACACGATTGAGGCCTACGATCTGCACACTGATATCAACATAATCATCGGCAATATCGTAGTATTTGTTAGCCGCCAGAACGCTCACTTTCTTCAAATAAGAGTTCCGATCGGTCATCTCTACAGTCAACTCTTTGTTTCCGACCAAACTGTCAGCACCAATCAGCATACCGTAATCTATAACCTCAACCCACTCGCCGTTCAGCAAGATATGCGGTTTGTCATCAATCACCTTGCGATTGAGACGATAGACAAAGCGCAAACCGACATTTTCTTCATGGTACGATGTACCAATCAGCGAGAAGTTGGGACTTTGCTTAGTCGGCTGATAGAATTCCGCAGAAATCTCGGTTGCGTTTTTCGCATATACGATAAACGTATCACCGGTTCCGAATTTACGGTAATCCGCATTCGTGGGAAGCTGAGCATTACCTTTAGAATCCATTGCAAACAAGGAGCCTGCTTTCAGCTGATAGCCGCTGTTGGGAATCACTTTCACCTGATAGGGATAGTAGCCATCAGCATTCGGCGTGCTTTGCAATGCGGTAATCTCCAGCTGGCCGTTTTTAATACCTTGTGTCGCAACTACCATCGGCGTGCCATTGGTGTTCTGTTCCGGCTGATATACATTCAGCAAACGCAAACCATTGTACGCACCGATCATCGCAAGAGACATATATCCTTCAGCAGAATCGCTGATGGTAGCCGTACCGCTGACAGTAGCAACTGCACCGCCGTCATTGACGATGGTATACTGCAACTGATTGCCGACCACGGTCAAACTGACTGTAAAGTTTTTGGCTGCATCAGAGGAACCGGGGGTCGTGCCGCTATATGTGTGCAGCACGGTCGTAGTACCACGATCATACAACTCCACTTTCGAGGGAGATACCCTCAAGTAGGTCATATTTGTATATGTACCGCCGGAGGATGTGAAGAATACCGCCTGCTCGCTTTGACGGAATGCCAAAGCAACGCTACCGTATGTCTTTTCAAAGCGAATACCAAATTCCGCCTTGAAGTTTTTCAACTTTAACACATTGCCGTTGTTGTCTTTCGGAACAAGTGCCGCAATCTTACGCAAACTATCATTCGTAACTTCCGACACGTTACCACCCGACAACTGCAACCATTGATTGCCGTACAGTGCGTTTACTTGCCACACTTTTGCTTGCAGGATGCTAGTAGACTGTCCAACAAACTTAATTTTACGGTGGTCGTATTTGCTAAGCCAAGCAGAACTATTGTAATCGGTGTAATAGAAATCATAGTGGTCGTTCATATAGCCAAGGAATTCTTCCTGCAATTCAAAAGAAGAAGAGCTATAGTTTGCATGCGGTTGACCACTCGGATAGGTATTGGAAGAGGTCGTGCCGTAGCCCAGCAATCCACTCACGCTGGAGGTGAAGGGCAGAACGGAATCAAAATGGGAAACCGACAGCTCAGTCCAACCGGCAGGCAACCAGACATAAGTAACGTTCTCATTATCGGTATAGAAACCATAGTTGGTAGAAGTAACATCCGGTTTCTTGGAAAGTTGCTGCAACGCGACACCGTCTACCGAAATGGCATACGCATCCGCGCCGTGCAACACAACCGCTTGACGATTCGTCGCTTTATCAGCCGTCAAGGAGAATGCATTCTCGCTCACATAACGGGAAGTATAGTTGGTTACATTATCTTCCGTATCGTATATCGAAGAGACCGAGAATTGCTGCGGAGGTGTAATCACCAATGCTTCATATTTAGGAGTGCCTTCCGTCATCGGATCGGAAATCTTCAGGGAAGCAGCCAGATCCATCGCCATCACAGCACCGCTCTTGGCATACACGGGCATCGTATCTGTAGGAGCGGAAACGGTCAACGTTTGACCACCGGCAATACGCTCACCGGTCCAAAGGTTGTACCAGTTGCCTTCCGGGAACACAACCTTTCTCGTGGTAGCTCCCTTGGTAATCACAGGACAAACCAACAGATTTTCACAGAAAAGGTACTCATCCTCTACAGAGTACAAATTGCTTTGACCCTGATACGCTACACCGAGAGGCTGAATCATGGGCGTGGCATTCAAATTTGCATCAATCGCAGCACTGTACAGCATATCCTGCATATTCATGCGTGTCCAGTAATAGGTCGGGAACATATAGTAAGCATCGTCGCCATTTCCCCACGGCGTACGCAACTCCTGACCGTGCAGACGCATCAGCGGGCTGAAAGCAGACAACTGCACCCAACGCATATACAACTCTTCCGATTCGGTCTTACCGAAGCCGCCCATATCACCGCCGACAATGTTAAAACCGCCGGTGCTCATAGACATCATACCGGTAACCTGATCGCCCAGGCCTTCCCAGTCACCTTTCTGGTCGCCCGTAAAGTTTGCGACATATTTCTGACTACCCGCGCAACCACTGCGCTCAAATAAAATGTAATCGCCGTCGGGATAGTATGCATCCCATGCCGCAGCCTGTTCTTTGGCGTAATAGTAAGAAACCAAGTTGTGCATTTCATCGCCGTTACGACCGTTGTAACATGCGACTTCTTCACTCAACCACTCGCCGTAGTCGATCATAGCGCCTTTTAAGCCTAAATCCCAATATTTGAGATTTTGGGTAACACTTGAACCGCCGTTAAAGAAAGCGGTAACGGCCGCACTTGCATTCGGGTGAGAATAATCGATAAAACTACCATAATAATTGCCGGCAACCGGACTCGAAAGAGTCAGCGGCAACGGATACTCCTTCGAGTTCACGCCCGGCAACAATTTTGCCAAGTGAGACGTGGTGGAATAACCCTGCGGCGTATACCACATCAACATGCGGGAACCGCGGTTGTTGACATATTCATATGCTTCCGGCATAGAGGTCGACAGCATGCCTTCGCCGTAAATTGCAGCGATATCGGTAATGCCCATCTCTTCATAGCCTTCAAACATATCGACCATGTTTTGATAGGCAACCTCTCTGGCAGCATCACTGCCATCTTCCTGCGTACTGCCTTTCGAGTTCGTGCGCCACGGAACAGCCTGCGCGCCGATCCAGTAACCGAACGCCCACTTGGGAGGCAGGATGCTGGTGCCGGTAATGGAGGTGTACTTTTGGATATTCTCCAAAATCGTACCGCTCCACACATAAAAGTCCACCTTGGGACCTTCAAATTCCACAACGCATTTTTCGCTGTCCGTCTTGCCGACATCCGCCGAAGCAGTGTAGGTCATATTGTACCAAATGGAATAGCCTTCGCTACTGTGGAAAATCGGTACATTGATGTAAGATACGGGATCATCACTCCAGCAGTCCTCATTACGCAAGGAGAAGGTCTGTCCCACCTGATTGACCGCATTGAAGCGTTCGCTGCCGTTGTAGATGGCTTCACCACTTTTCAGAGGCGTGGTCATTCTGAATTTTGCTAACACACCCTCGTAGTAACCAAACTCCATTTCAGCAGCGGTAATGGTCAGATCGGTTTGCTGTTTTGCATCGGTAATATGCATCAGAAAACCGTTTGCTGTTTCTTCGAAGGATACCACCGTGTTGTCTGCACCACGCATCACAGTTGCGGTATCGGTAGCCGACAGATAAGTGATATCCGCTACCGCAGACGGATTGAAGAAACCCGACTCCAGTTCATCTTCCGAAAGGCGCAGGCGGAAGCCTCCGTCCGTCGGGAAAGAAATGTAGAAAGTCAAATATTTCGGCTGAATCTGTCCAAAGTCCAAATTCATATCGCCGGAAGAGTCTTCGGTGTCAAGGAACTGCGGTTGCAGATCCACGTTCACCATAAAAACATCTTTCTCCCGTTGCACAGAAAGCACATCCGTCACCGTATACCAGGAAACCTCTTTCGAAGGCAGCGCGGCCGGATTGGAGTATTCAGCTAATCCCGAATACGCAAACAAGGAGAACAACAGCGCGAAAACACAAACCAAAGATATTGCACGATGTATTTTTTTCATAGCGACCTCCCATATGAAAATAATCTACTATCAAAGCAATCATATCATATCCATCGAAAAATTGCAAGTAAAATAATATATTATATTACAAAAGCCCCCAAGAAACTCTTGGGGGCTTTTTTTCACATCTGTATTTCCTGCGCATTCAACAAATCCGCTTCTTCTTGCAAGTGGCTCACCAAAATGACCACAGCATCTTGAAACCGTTCTCGCAACAAGTCTGCACAAACCGCTCTGCTTTCCGCATCCAGACCCGTGAACGGCTCGTCCAGCAGCAAAAACTTACCGCCTGTTGCCAGCGCCCGTGCAATCGCCACGCGGCGTTTCATACCGCCGCTAAGTGCATCGGGATATGCATCCAACACATCCTGCAAACCGACCGCACGCAACCAACGCGCCGCCGTTTCAGATGCATCGTTTCCACGCAAAACGACCGACACGTTCTCCAAAACGGTTTTCCAGGGTAGTAACCGATCCTCTTGAAATACCACCGTAGCTTGCGGTGCGGAAACACTGCCCGACTGCGGTTTTAGCAAGCCGCACAGCACGTGCAAAAGAGTCGTTTTCCCGCAACCGGAAGGGCCTGTAATATAGAATGCACCGCGATCTGCCAATTCGAAAGACACGTTTTGCAGAACCGCTTGTTCACCGTAGCCAAACGTTACGTTATGACATGCAATCATTCTTTCCCCTCCCCGTTTATCACCGCAAAACCGTGGTGTTTCCAAATTCTTTGCATAACTGCTTTAAGCAGTTTTTCCAGTATCACACTCATCAGTATAACAACAGCGGTCCACGCAAACACTTCAGGGGTTTCCAAATACATTCTGCCGATATGCAGTTGTTTGCCGATTGCATTGGTCGGCTGGCAGATAACCTCAGCCGCGATACCCGATTTCCAGGCAAAACCCAAACCCGTCGTAAGCGCCGACATCAGATACGGCATCACCGACGGTATGCGGATGTGCAAAAGCGTCCGAAAACGCCCCAGACGATACACCTGCGCCATTTCCAACAGTTGCACATCCGTATTCCGAATGCCCTGTTCCACGTTGCTCCACACAATGGGAACTACCATTAAAAAGCAGATAAACATCGGCAAGATATCGTTGGATATCCACACCAGTGCCAAAATGATAAAAGAGGCGACAGGTGCCGCTTTGACACAGTGTAACAACGGTGCAAACAGTTGCCGCAACCACGTAAAACGCACGGTCAGCATTGCCAACACACAACCAAACAGCACTGCAACAGCAAAGCCGCATAAAATACGCAACATTGACACCAAAACGGTCAACCAAAAATCAGACGTTACGATGCTGTTACACAGCACATGCAACACTTTCATCGGCGTGGGCACCAGTATTTCCTGCGCCACCGCCATACTGATCAACTGCCAGATCCCCAACCAAAAAGCCGCAACAACGACAGCGATCAAGACTTTTTTCAGCCGTTTCATTTCGCTACGTAATAGAACGCGTCATCCGGCAACGCGCTACCGATTGCCTTGGGATTCGCTTCAAACAACACGTTGAAATACCCGGCAATCTGGGTTTTCATATCTGCACCGGCAACAAAGGTCAGGTTGCAATTGGGGATCGCTTTCTTCGCAATGGGTGCAGAAGGAATGATCTCGTATTTGGCACACAGTTCCGCAGTTGCATCCACCTCTGCGTTCGCCTTTTCAATAGACGCCTGATACTCTTTCAGGAAATTGGCAACAGCTTCAGGATTTTGTTCGGCAAACTCTTTGCGCACGATCACGCAACCCATCATCAGCTTATCAGCATCCAGTTTATCCCATTCCGCGTTCATATCCAGCGCCACGCGGAGATTGGTGTTCTTAGAGCAAACAACGGTAACATTCGGTTGAGGAACCATCGCAACTTCCGCTTCGCCCTTTACCAACAGCGTGTTGAGCTCGTCGTTCTCGGTAACGAATTTCAGCGTAACGTCTTTATCGGGGTCAATACCGTTCTGTTTCAACACATAGCGCAGAATATATTCAGGGTTTGCGCCTTGACCTGTGGAGTAGATGGTTTTGCCTTTGAGATCCTCAACCGACTGAATGGCAGTGCCGTTTTCCACAATGTACAAAACGCCCAGCGTATTGATCGAGAGCATCTGCACAGCTCCGTTCGTCTTTTTATACAGCGCGGCGGCCAGGTTGGTCGGTACAGCCGCAATATCCGCATTGCCGTTTACCACCTGATTGCCGGCATCCTGCGGCACGGACATCAATTCAAAGCTGTAATTATTGGAAGCAGTTCCCGCTTCCTGTGCCGCCCACAAATTGGCAAGACCAATACCCGTAGGACCTTTGATACCGCACACACGCACGTTCGTCTTTTGCGGCGGCGTGGTAGTTCCGCCCTCGGCAGGTTGTTGTGCCGTACAGCCTGCAAAAGTCGTAAGCGCAAGCGCTACCACCAACACAACAGCCAATACTTTTTTCATTTTCATACAAAACACTCCTTACATTTCGCAAAGCGAAAAAATTAACAAGATAAAATCCAAAGCCGTTTGCCGTCCCGTCGCAATTTACCTTCCTTTTCCAAGGCTTCCAGCGAACGGTACAAACTGGAACGACCGACATCCAGTATCCGCGCCAGATCGGACACGCGACCCGACAGTTGCACACAACCGTCCGCATCACAGTGATCTTGCAGATACCGTAACAACCGATCATCCGATTGCCCTCCCGTATAGGTGGTGATCTTCCGATTCAAAAATCGGATGCGATCGGTCAAAAAGCGAATATAATTTTCTGCCAACACAGGATACTGCGCAAACCAGGCGGACAACACCTCCTGTGAAATCAGCAAAACGTCCGTATCTTTGCGCGCGGTTACCTGTGTAACAAACGTTTCCTCGTCGCCAAACAGTGCGGTTACGCCGCACACAGCGCCACACCCCAGCGTATTCAAAATCGCACTTTTCCCTTCGCTGTTACTGCTGGTTACCAACAGTTCACCTGACAACACCAACGTCAGCACACGCTTAAACATATGCGGTTCATACAACGCTTGTCCTCTGGAAAAATGTAACGGCTCTTCCGCGGTGATCAACAGGTCCCGAATATTCTGTTCGCGTAGCCCTTTGAACAAAAAACACGCAGACAACGCCTCGTGATATTTTTGAGCAGTTTCGACTTTCATAGTATATCCTTTTTGTCCCAAATGGGACATTTTTTATTTAGTATACAATGAGATGCTGGAAAAATCAAGTGTTTTTACATAAAAAAAAGACACCTCTTTCAAAATGAAAGAGGTGTCAGATATACTCACAGCAACTGCTGTTCATTGATGATCAATTTAAAATGCAATCCGAGTTTTTCCGCGGCTTTACGGCACATATTCATACGCACCATAAAGATCTCAAAATAATCCATCACCGAACTGAAATGCGGATCGATTTTCAGTTGCAACGTGATGTGCGATTTCTCTTCATCAATTCGCAAAGAGGACGATTCCACCGAATAATTCACGCGGTCGTGAATATCGAAAGTCGCCATATCCGCATTGCGCACGCGACTGCGGCGCACATCGCTTTTATCCGCCAAAATCAACGCGGCAGCAATCGCGTTGACCGGTACACCCGTTCCCTCATCGTGATTGCCGATAGCAGTTACCACCATTGCGAGTTCTTCCGCATTCATCCCCTGCTCCGCTAAAATGCGAAATGCCATCACAGCGCCGCTTTGAGAATGTTCGATGCGATTCACCAAATTACCGATATCGTGCAAATACGCCGCAATCTTCACCAATTCCACGTCGCGTGCATCAAACCCAAGTGTTTCCAAAATATATGCCGCCGTGGTCGCCACGTGGGTTACGTGCGCAAAACTGTGTTCCGTAAACCCAAGCGCCTGCAAAGACAGATCCGCCTGCCGAATATAGGTGTTAATAGCGTCATCATTTTTCAACTGTTCAAAAGTAACCATTATGCCTCCTATCACAGTTTATCCATCATCAAAACTGCCAGTTGTCTTGCCGCGAGCAAACTGTCCTCTTTATTGGCAGGATGATATTCCACGTGAATGTCCAACGCCCAGCCGTTTGCATACACATACAAACTGGACAAATCATCGCACCACAGCGCTTTTTCGCCGAGGTTGGGCGCAGCTGTCAACTCGCACTGCGCAGACAGCGTTTGCATCGTTTCATCGAATACCGCCGCGGTCATCTCTTCCGCCGCCAGATCGACACTCTGCATCTGATCCGCCGTAGCAAATCGTGCCGCACCGTCCAGCGCTTGTTCAACCGCCAAGCCATCGATATCCGTTACTTGCTGTACCTCTTCTACAGTCAGCAACGAACTCACCTGCAGCGGATCCGGAATAGGCGGTTCATCATAAGTGGACAAAGGCGTATCCGACGGCGCTTCTTGTGTACACGCCGCCATACACATACATACACATATCACAAAGAGGAGTGCACATAGTTTTCTCATTATAAATCCCCCTTTATTTTTTGGTCCAGGTTGCCGGTATGACCGTCAGCAACAACGGATAAATCTCCAAACGGCCAAGCAACATCGCACCGGACAACACCAATTTGGACACAGCGGAAAACGCCGCATAGTTCCCCATCGGGCCTACCGCTCCGAAACCGGGTCCAACGTTGTTAAAGCAAGCGACAGCAGCCGTAAAGTTTGTTTCCAGACCGAAAGGCTCAAGACACAGCATCAAGAACACGGCCGTAAAACAGAACACATATACGGCAAAATAAGTTCCCACGCCGTTCAACGTAACATCATCCAACTGTTTTCCGTCAATCTTCACCGTGTTGACCGAACGCGGATGCAACATACGACGCAATTCCTTGCGCACCATACGACTCAAAATCAGAACACGGGATACTTTGAGGCCGCCGGCAGTCGAACCTGCACAACCGCCGATAAACATCAAAACGAGCAAAACACCTTTGGCAAAACTCGGCCAAAGATTAAAATCCGCCGTAGCGTAGCCGGTAGTGGTCATAACCGACGACACCTGGAACGAAGCCTGTCTGATCGCATCCCCCGCACCGTACATCGGCAAAATGTTGATGGTAATACCAATCACAGACGCCACGGTGATACCGAAATACACCCACAGTTCCGTACTGCACAAAGCAGGTTTAAAGCGACGAATCAGCAATAAGTAATACAGGTTGAAGTTCACACCGAACAACCACATAAACACGGTAATGACCCATTGGATATACGGGCTGTAAGATGTAATGCTATCGCCGCGAATACCAAAGCCGCCTGTACCTGCCGTGCCGAATGCGTGCACCGCGCTTTCAAACAAAGACATACCGCCGCAACACAGCAACACGATCAAAACAACTGTCAGCGCCACATATATGAGATACAAGATTTTTGCAGAGTTACGCAAACGAGGAACCAGTTTATCCACTGTAAGACCGGGCATTTCTGCGCGTAACATATGAATGGAACGGGTGTTGTTATCCGGCAAAATCGCCACCAGGAACACCAATACGCCCATACCGCCGATCCAATGCGCAAAACTGCGCCAAAAAGCCATACCGTGACTGAGTTCGGTAACATCTTGCAAGATCGAAGCACCCGTAGTTGTCAAACCGCTCACCGTTTCGAACAACGCATCCACAAACGACGGGATCTCTCCGCTGATCACAAACGGTAACGCGCCTACAATTGAAAACAGCACCCAGGTCATCGAAACGATGATGAAACCCTCTTTGGCATAAATCAGTTGGTTTTTCGGCTTGACAAACAACATCATGGGCAAGCCCAGCAACAAAGCAACGCCGATCGCAATCGCAAATGAAAGCGCGCTGTATTCACCGTACAGCAACGCCACACCCAAAGGCAACAACATCAGCGCCGCCTCTACGGCAAGCATTCTGCCCACCGTGTGCACAATCATTTTATAATTCATACAATTTCTGCCGCCTTTTACTGCATGATATCCGAAAGATCTTCCAACTGCTTGCGCGCAGTCAGCACGATCACCTTATCCCCTGCCATAATCACGTCATCACCATTGGGCAGGATGACCTTTCGGCCACGCATAATACCCGAAATCAACACTTCGGGCTTGATATTCATCGATTTCAACGGAATGTTCACCCATTCAAAATCTTCCTGTACACGGAATTCGATCGCCTCCGCCTTACCGCCCATCAGCTTGTAAAGTGTTTCGACTTTACTACCAAGAGAGTTCTTCAAAGCACGCGCATAACGGCAAAGGATATCCGAAACGATGTTTTTGGGCGAAACAACACATTCCAATCCCAGTTTTTGTGCCATTTCAGACAACTCATGACGATTTACTTTTGTAATAACCTTGGGCACGTTATGGGTGGATGCGAAAATAGAAATCAGGATATTTTCCTCATCCATACCGGTCAGCGCAACGAACGCATCCGTTTTCTCGATACCCTCTTCCAACAACAGTTCCTGCTCAACACCATCGCCCTCGATGATCACAGCGCCCGGCAACAATCCTGCGAATTCCTCGCAACGTGCATGGTTCTTTTCAATGATTTTCACGGAAGTGCCGTTATCGAGCAACAGCTTGGCAAGGTAATACGCCGTACGGCTGCCACCCAAAATCATCACACTTCTCGCCTGTTTTTGCATAACACCGACCATATGCAACAACCGATGCATCTCACCGGGCGTCGCCACAATGCCGATGCGATCTCCGTCCTGCAGAATAAAACTACCGTCAGGGATGTGCACCTGCTCGTCGCGCTGCACTACGCACACCAGGAATTTGGCAGGATATTTTTTGCGCAATTCCATCAGAGAATATCCGCTGAGCAAAGAGTGCGGACGCAACACCAATTCGATCATCTCGAAACTGCGACGGGAAAAGGTTTCCACGGTGATAGCAGACGGCAGTTTCAGAATCTTAAACAATTCCTGTGCCGCAAACAGTTCCGGGTTGATCGCCATAGAAATATTCAACTGTTGCTTCATAAATCCCAAACTCTTATCGTTGTATTCGGGATTACGAATACGCGCGATAGTGTGTCGCGCACCCATACGCCGCGCCACAAAACAAGCGAGCATATTTTGCTCATCCGATCCCGTTACCGCGACAAACAAACGCGCCTTATCGACACCTGCTTCTTCCAGCGGTTCGCAATCCACGCCGTTTCCGCAAATGCCGATCACATCATATATGTTCGCAACTTCCGCCACAGCCGCAGGGTTACTGTCCACCGCCACAACGTCATGACCTTCCGCCACGAAGTTCTCAATAATTGTCGTGCCGATTTTACCGCAACCGACCACAATAATTCTCATAGTTTACATCTCCTTGAGAAAGGTTAATATATACTGTAACAGCCGAAAAGAACTGCATTCTCATCGGTTAAACGTGCTTTTTTACTTGTCATACATACGTAATATAACACATCTTTCCCGATTTTTCCATAGGTTTTGCAGGAATTATACAAGAATTTCACAAACAAATAACAAGGTTCCTGCCAGACACATTCAGCAGGAACCCTCGTTTATATTTCCATAATTTCACCGTCGTGCGCCAGGCTGACAGGCAAAGTAAACGCAACATCATCCGCCAACTCTGCCACCATAGCAGGCGCCCAATTCTCGTTATAATGATTGAAAACCACCTGTTTGGTCTTGACATCACGCAAATGTTGTTCGATGCAAGGTTTCCGAAAATGCGCAAATTCGCACACGACAACTTCCGACGGCAAATCCTTTGCAAGTTGCGGAAAATCCGAGGCATCGCCGCAGTGCAAATCACCCGTGAAAAACACGCGCTTACCCTCTCCCTCAATCATAAACGCATACGAAGGATGCTTTCCATTCATATGGTCGGTCGGAATGGCGGTTACCGTAATGTTCTCATCTTCAAACACTTTACCTTCTTGCAACACACACAAACGCACGTTATCACCGATGCCGTTATCCTGACTGGACGACACGTATGTACGCAGAGCATCCACGCCCTGCTGTTCGGTCATAAACACATCGTAACTGCTGTCTTTATAATACCACGTAGACAGCTCTACCAAATGCGGCAAGCCATAGGTATGGTCCGCATGGCGATGACTCACAAATACCGCGCGCAACTGTTCGAAAGCAATCCCGTAACGTACAAGCAACTGTGCAACAGGTGCGCCGGCATCAATCAAATAATATACGCCACCGCATTCCAGAATGGTTGCGGAGCAAAAACGATCCTCGGTCGGCAGACCGTGGCTCGTACCTAAAAACATCAATTTCATACAGGGTCCCCTCCACGCGCATCGTTTACAACAGTAAACCGCGGTTGTCTTGGAAAAGAATACCACAATATGTCGCTTCCCGTCAAGTCTTCTGCGTACATATCCACCGCAAAAATCGCACTATTTTCATAGGTTGAGCAATAATACACGCCCTTTTCCGTATCACAACACGAGGTGTATCGTGTCATCACCTGTTCACCGCCGGGGAGTGTTACTGCGCCGCACGGCACTGCTACCGTGCGCATCACGTGAAAAAACTGCATTATCTCCGCTTCTCTCGTATCTCCCTGTGCAACGTGCGCCTTGGCAAACACTGCGCGCACAAACCGCGACGCTGAAGACCAGTCCCCCGGCAACCCAATCGCACCCATCCCACGGCTATATGGATGTAAAGCGATATCACTGTACAGATCGTTCGACGGGATTTCATCGGTCAATCGCATATATTCCGACAAATGCAGACAATGATAGGAAAACGGCGGATTGTTGGTCAGCACGCCCATCGGATTATCGTAAATATGCACGCCATCCGCCAACGATTCCAACGTAACAGCGCACTGTTTATCTGCCACGATCCAATGCAACGGCGAAGGCGGCAGATCCGCACGAAAAGCTTGGTCGGTAATACGAACATTGCGCAAAATCACGCACGCTTCTTCCACCGAAGTGCATCGCCCCAATACCCATGGAATCAATTCAAAGGATGCGACCTCGTGTTCATCATCTGTTGCCGAGGCATAGACGGCGTTGCCGCTGAACAACAGCCCTGCCATACTGAGCCCCTTTTCGTTGGTGGCTTCGTAATACAGCGGATAACCATCCACTACCGTCGCCGTACCGATCATTGCATAATGTTCGGTCAGTTTCTCTCCACTCGTAAACGAAAACGGATAGCGGCGCGGCGCAATGGCAACCACCTCTCCGAAAGACCGCTCATAGTCCAACGTCCGTCCAAAAAAATGATGTCCTTGCAACATCGATATCGCTGTACACATATACATCCCTCCAAACACAGTATGCGCTTTTTGCAATCATTTTAAAGAAAAATTACAATTGTCGACCACAGCAAAATGCGTTATACTGGTATTATCGAAAGGACGTGATAGATTTGGTGCACACTTTGTTGACACAAATCAAACACCGTTACTACGCCGTAGACTGCGGTATGGGATACGTATTTCGTTTATCCGACGGTCGTTTTGTCATCATCGACGGTGGATATCCCGAAGTAGGAGAAGCGGCGCATTTGCACAATATATTGCAAGCGCAAAACACCTGCAACACCATCACCATTGCCGCTTGGTTCATTTCCCATCCGCACGAAGATCATTACGGCGTATTCGTGGATTTTTGTCGTTTGTATGCCGACGAGTGCAGGATCGAACGGGTCATATACGCTTTCCCCACCCCCGACACCTGTCCGTACGCCAACGCGATTCCCACATTCTCCGAAACGCTTCAACGCCTTTCGGACACAGAGTGTATCGTCGCCGAAAGAGGACAACGCTTTTGCTTTGCGGATGCGGTATTTGACATACTGCTCACACACCGGGATATGTCGCATCCCATCCCCAATCTCAACGATACTTCCATGATCGTGCGCACCACCGTTTCGGGACATCGCATTTTATGGCTCGGAGACGGACAGCAGTTGGTTGCCGATCGACTGTGTGAGTTGTACAGCGCAGACGATTTGAAATGCGATATTCTACAAGTCGGACATCACGGTTACGGCGGTGGATCGGATGCTTTACACCGCACCGTTCATCCGTCCACGCTGTTATGGCCTGTGCCGGATTTCACCTATCAATGGGTCAAGGATTGGGATTGCAACACCTATTTGATGACTGCTGATTGCATCCAAAGGCGATATATCTCGGGGCAAACGGAAATCACGCTGGATTTGGATGCCCCTCTCCCCGATACACCCAAAAAATCTTCTGCGACGTCGGGTGAGACAGTGTACCACGAACGTTTCCGAGATCTTGATATATACGATTTGGGATGGTGCTGTATCACGGGCGGTTCGGTGGAGTATCAAGCAGCCGAACTCGAACTGACGAACGGACAATGCCGTTTGCGCGCATCGACCCCTCCGAGCGTTTGCGAGATTTTGCAACCGCATATACTGTGTTGTGATAACGGATATACGCTGACCATACGCTGTCGGCAAAACGCGGAAAACGCGCAATGTGGTATTATATGGAATGACGATACACCTATGAAACGGGATATCAATCGCGCTTTATCATTACCATTACCGATCACAAAAACCGTTACCGTACAACTAACGATCGACCGCGCAACAGATACCACGACCCTATCCATCGACGGTGAGCAGACACATACCGCCCCCTACTCATCCACCATTGCGTGCGGTTTGTATCTGGTCTTACAAAACGCGGATTTGGTGATAGAGGAAATCAAAGTTGTCGCACAATAAAAAACGACCGCTGTACAGCGTTTGTTTTTTTATTTACAAAAGTTTTCCACGTAACTGTCGATAGCGGCGGAAATGACTTTGATAGCCTCTTCGCGTCCTCTTGCCTCATCCACGGCGGTCTCTTTGTGCTCCAAGTTTTTATACACAGTAAAGAAGTGTTGCATCTCTTCAAAAATATGCTTGGGCAACTGATCGATATCGGTATAGTGATTATACGTGGGATCACTAAACGGAATCGCAATGATTTTCTCATCGTTTCTGCCGCCGTCGATCATCGTGATCACACCAATAGGATAGGCACGCACCAGCGACATCGGCTCCAGTTTCTCACTGCACAACAGCAGAACGTCCAGCGGATCACCGTCATCGCCGTACGTGCGCGGAATAAAGCCGTAGTTGGCAGGATAGTGGGTAGACGTGTGCAAAATGCGGTCCAAAATGATATAACCGGTCTCTTTATCCAGTTCATATTTCTTTTTGCTGCCCTTAGAAATTTCAATCACGCAGATAAAATCCTCGGGTGCAATACGTTTCGGGGAAATATCATGCCAAATGTTAGACAAAGTAACCACTCCTTAAAACATAGAAAAACCTAACGCTTACATATATACATACTATCACATCCACACCAACTTTTCAATATGCAGATGCTGACAAAGCGAAAACCTTCTATGTAAAGCCAAAACCTCGTTCCGAAGAACGAGGATTTTTTTGGTGTTTTGAACTTAATGGCACGAATTAAATGTGCCTGAAAACCTAGATTTTCTTAATAAATACATTACATTCATTACAGTAATGCATATTTTTAATTTTAGCCACCTCAGACCATTTTAACTTATCTGAAATTCTAATCTTTCGCTTATCTACCAACGAAACCCATTTCAAAACAAAGGGAGAATTAAAAGGAACATAGCCTTCTTCCATTTCTCTTTGACAATACGGACATTTCATAAAATAATCACCTCTAGAACGTATGATAGCATAAAAGCGGCAATAAATCAATGCGAAGCATTGTATATCATCAATTCCGCAAGGAATTGCATATCATCAAAACGAAGTTTTGTATATCATCAAGCCGACAGAAATACACGCTTCGCGTGATTACATACTCGCTACGCGAGATTACATGCCAATCCTTCGGATTGGATAAAAAAAGAACGAAGTTTTCACTTCGTTCTTTTTTGGAGGCGACACCCGGATTTGACCCGGGGAATCAGGATTTTGCAGACCCTTCCCTTCCCACTTGGCCATGTCGCCGTATGCAGAAAAGGTGCTTTTCAGCACCTTTTCCTTTTTGGAGCGGCTTACGAGGCTCGAACTCGCTACCTCCACCTTGGCAAGGTGGCGCTCTACCAGATGAGCTAAAGCCGCATTATGGTGCCTCCGATCGGAATCGAACCAATGACACGGGGATTTTCAGTCCCCTGCTCTACCAACTGAGCTACAGAGGCAAATTTCGCGACCCGGAACGGGCTCGAACCGACGACCTCTAGCGTGCCAGGCTAGCGTCCTAACCAGCTGAACTACCGGGCCAAATTTGTGCTGGGAACAACACGGCTCGAACCTGTGACCCCCTGCTTGTACGGCAGGTGCTCTCCCA
>JAZRQN010000011.1:0-3164 GCA_045649855.1 Acutalibacteraceae bacterium
CCTATTACTTATTACTTCCCAAAAATCCCGTTGCAAAATATTATTTAGTGAAAAGTGAAGAGTGAAAAAGTAAAATCCCGAACGCTTTCGCATTCGGAATTTTTGGTGCCGCTGACCGGACGTTGAACAGAACTTCGCTAGGCGAAGTTCGTCGAGTTTCGCACGGGCTGACACGATCGCCCGTGTTTTGCCGTCACGGCAAAATCCCGAAACGTCGCATGTGTTTCATACAGTTTCCGCGCAAAGTCTTGCGAAAACCTCGCTTTGCGAGGTTTTCAGGCTCTGCGTCCATTTAGTGTACGAACGCAAAGAAGGCACCCTAAAAAGGGTGCCTTCTTTGCGTTGGTGCCGCTGACCGGACTTGAACCGGTACGGTATCGCTACCGGGGGATTTTAAGTCCCCTGTGTCTGCCGATTCCACCACAGCGGCGCATTTTCAACGCCATTTATCATATAGCATTTTTGCGTATTTGTCAAGTAAAAAACGATGTTTGACAAGCCGTCGGTCGAATGGTACAATTTCTGTATGAGTATTCAAAAATGGATCGTTAAAAACACCTCCGATCTTTCGGGAAAACTGGTCGCGGTTACCGGTTCGACGGGCGGACTCGGCACTGAATTGTGCCGCTATCTGGCTTCGTTGCACGCCTCTCTCATCCTGCTTGATCGTAATAGTGAACGTTCTCACGCGCTGGCAGATAATCTGCGTGCCGAATTCCCCCATGTCCACATACAACACATTCGCGTGGATATGGCGCGTATGGACACGGTGAAAGCGGCTTGCACGCAACTGCAAGAACTGCCCGTGGACGTGTTCATTCACAACGCGGGGGCATACAGTATTCCGCGGCACACCTGCGACACGGGACTGGATAACGTATTTCAGATCAACTGCGCCTCCCCCTACTACATCACCAAACAACTGTTGCCGCAACTGCGTGCGCGACACGGACATGTTGTAGTAGTAGGCAGTATCGCACACAACTATTCCAAAACCGATACCGCCGACGTGGATTTCGCCACTAAAACCGCCTCTTCCCTGGTGTACGGCAACGCCAAACGGCATTTGATGTTCGCGATGTATGAACTGTTTCGATATGAAACGGACGCTTCCCTATCGGTAGTGCATCCGGGCATCACCTTTACCAACATTACAAACCATTATCCAAAACTCATTTTCGCTGTGATCAAACACCCCATGAAGATTCTCTTTATGAAACCGCGCAAAGCCGCTTTGTGCATCCTGCGCGGTGTATTTGAACCGTGTCAATATCACGAGTGGATCGGTCCTGCACTGTTGGATATCTGGGGACTGCCGCGCAAGCGGAAACTTTCCACCTGCAGTGTTGAGGAAAGCAAACAAATCTTTGAAATGGTCGATAATTTACTCGATTAACAGAAAGGAGCAACCGTATGGCAAACCCCATCAAACGCCTGATCCGCGTGATCGGCACGCCTTTTTTTCGCGCGCGCGGTTTTGTTGCTCCCGAAGTCGAATATATTGATGTAAAGTTGAAAGACTTGCCACTTGTGTTTGATGGGTATCGCATCGCAGTTGTCGCCGATTTGCACCTGCCGGACTGCTATTCCTCTCCAAAGCAGGTGCTAGATGCACTTTGCGCAGAAAAAACCGATTGTATTTTGCTGGCAGGCGACCTTACCAACCGATATCATAACGGCGATCAAGACGAGATGCGCGCCTTTTTGCAACAGCTCACCACGATTGCTCCCTGCATTGCTGTTGCAGGCAATCACGAGCGTATACCTGAAAGATTGGCGTTGTACCGCTCGCTGCTGGACTCTGCTGCTATTCCGCTGTTGTGCGATCAATACACCACCTTGGAACATCATAAGCAAGGTATATCACTTTACGGTGTACATGAGTATAAACGTCCTTTGCCGACCGACGTGCCCTCTCCTGCCATCCTGCTGACCCACTATCCGCACCACGCCGCACGCCACGCAAACAGCGGTTTTGCGCTTGCGGTGTGCGGACACGCACACGGCGGACAGGTGCGATTCAAAAATCGCGGTTTGTATGCACCGGGACAAGGATTTTTTGCCAAGTATATCAGCGGACTATACCGTCTTGATAATATGCAAATGGTGGTCAGCCGCGGACTCGGGGACAGTTCACTCCCCATCCGTTTGCACAACCCACCACATCTGCCCATCATCACTCTGAAAGCAGAACAGTAAACAGAAACCCCGTCCGATGCGATGCATCGGACGGGGTGTTTTGTTTTAATTAATCGAGGAAATCTTTCAGTTTCTTGCTGCGGCTGGGATGGCGCAGTTTGCGCAGTGCTTTCGCCTCGATCTGACGGATACGCTCACGGGTAACGTCAAATTCTTTACCCACCTCTTCCAAGGTGCGCGGACGGCCGTCTTCCAAACCGAAACGCAAGCGGAGAACCTTTTCCTCTCTGGGAGTCAGGGTAGCGAGCACGTCGCCCAACTGTTCTTTGAGCAAGGTGTGAGAAGCGGCATCCGCAGGAGCAGGCGCTTCGTCATCGGGAATAAAATCACCCAGGTGGCTGTCTTCTTCCTCACCAATCGGCGTTTCCAGCGATACGGGTTCTTGTGCCACACGCATAATCTCGCGCACCTTATCCACCGGCATCTCCAACTCCTGTGCAATCTCATCCGCAGACGGTTCATGGCCGTTTTTGTGCAACAGTTGACTGGACACCTTTTTTACCTTGTTGATGGTTTCCACCATATGCACGGGAATACGGATGGTACGTGCCTGATCGGCAATCGCACGGGTGATCGCCTGACGGATCCACCAAGTCGCATAAGTGGAGAATTTAAAGCCCTTGGTATAATCGAATTTTTCCACCGCTTTGATCAGACCGAGGTTGCCCTCCTGAATCAGATCGAGGAACTGCATACCGCGACCGACATATCGTTTCGCGATGCTGACCACCAAACGCAGGTTGGCTTCGGACAAACGGCGTTTTGCCGCCGCGTCGCCGTCCATAATGCGCATGGCAAGATCAATTTCTTCTTCGGAATTGAGCAACGGAACGCGACCGATCTCTTTGAGATATACCTTGACGGGGTCGTCAATCGCGATCTGTTCAGCGGTTTCCTCACCGTCCGCGGTATCGTCTGCAGTGGTGGGGGTTACAAAAGACAAATCATAAGTCGGAGGCCAAGCG
>JAZRQN010000012.1:0-5824 GCA_045649855.1 Acutalibacteraceae bacterium
AAACTGGTACGGACTGGGTCTTGTCATCGCGTTTTTACTGTTGATCATCCGTCTGTCGGGTCTGCCGTTGCGGCTGATGCTCAAAAGCGTGAAACCCATTATCCCCGTGATTTTGTTCACCTCTGTTATCAACGTGTTTTATATCAAAACAGGCACACTGTTGTTCTCGTGGTGGGTGTTGCACGTTTATACGGGCGGTTTGATAACTGCCGCTTTTATCGCGGTGAGAATTCTTTGCCTGATTGCAGGCAGTTCGTTGTTGACCTACACCACGTTGCCCACTGCGTTGACCGATGCACTTGAGCGATTGCTCAAACCGCTCAAAGCGTTGCGCCTGCCGGTGCATGATCTGGCGATGATGATGACCATTGCTTTGCGGTTTATTCCCACATTGGTGGAAGAGACCGATAAGATTATGTCTGCGCAAAAAGCGCGCGGTGCGGATTTTGAAAGCGGAAAATTGTTGCAACGTGTACGGGCGATGGTTCCCATTTTGATTCCGTTGCTTGCATCTTCTTTCCGCCGTGCGTATGAGTTGGCAACGGCGATGGAGTGTCGCTGTTATCACGGCGGCGACGGTCGCACCCGTATGAAACAACTGCATCTGTGTGTTAGAGATTATGTAGCGTTGCTGGTTTGTGCGGTCGTTTTGGCAGGCTTGATCGTGCTGAATGTGTTTGTAACACCTGTTCTGTGATTTTTTTGAAAAGGAGGTGCCGTGATGAGACGGTTATTCTTAATATTGCGCTATGACGGCACCGACTATCATGGATGGCAGGTGCAGCCAAACGCCGTTTCGGTGCAGGAAACACTGCAAAATGCCATTGAAGCACTGACGGGAACACGTTCAGGCGTGATTGGGTGTTCCAGAACCGATACGGGTGTTCACGCTGAGATGTTTTGTTGTACGTTTGACAGCGAAACGACCATTCCGACCGAGCGCATCCCCTTGGCATTGAATATGCATTTGCCGTCGGACGTGGCGGTGTATGCGTGTCGGGAAGTATCTCCCGATTTTCATCCGCGTTATGCGGCGAAAGGGAAACGCTATACCTATCGTGTGTGGAATAACCATCACCGCAATCCCTTCTGGGATCGTTTTTCGGCGCGACACACGCCGAGGCTGGATGCGGAACTGTTGCATATGTACGCACAGGATTTTGTGGGTACGCACGATTTTTCCGCGTTTTGTGCGGCGGGTGCCGATACGGAAGATGCGGTGCGAACGGTCGCGGCATTTTCAGTCAAACGGGACGGTGATATGGTGCTGTTTACGGTTGAGGCGAATGGATTTTTGTATAATATGGTGCGCATTATGGTGGGCACGCTGTTGGATATGGCGGCAGGCAGATTGCCTGCGGACGCCATTCAAACAGCGCTGAAAACGAAATCTCGTTCTTTTGCAGGTGCAACCGCACCGGCAAAAGGTTTGCGTTTGGAAACGGTATTGTATGATGAGGAGGTGATGACGGTTGGCAAAGCATAAGAAACAAGACGGTGTACAGGAAGAACGCCGTGCGCGTCGCGCAAAACGGCGCAGACGGTTTGTATTTCGCGCGATAATCGTGCTTGCGGCATTGGCAATCGTTGTTACTTTAGTGAATAATTGGGATAAGTTATCTCCCGATTCTCTGGTAACGCAGATCGGTAACTTTTTCTCGGGTGGCTCGGGGGACGGTTTCCCCGTGGACGTGTCCGGCACGCCCATTTATCAGATGGAAACGGCGGACGGCTGTGCGGTTTTGCTCAGTGATACCTATGTAACCATGATCAATACAAGCGGAAAAGAAACGATGCGTCGCACGCATGCGTATACCGATCCGCTGTTACGTACGGCAGGAAAATATGTGTTGATTGCCGAAACGGGCGGCAAACGTTTTCAGTTGGAAACGCGTTCCAAAACGGTGTTGAACCAGACGGTGGACTATGATATCGTTACCGCAGCCGTGCACACAAACGGTAACGTGGCCGTGGTAACCCACGCGGAACAGGGATACAACGCGCGCTTGTCCGTATATTCTTCTCGCGGCGAATTGATCTATCAGCGACTGTGCGGCAGTGTGATTGTTGACGTGGCGTTTTCGCCTAACGGCAAAGAAATTGCGATTGCCACCATCGGTGCTGACAAAGGCGCTATGCACTCTTCGATTGAAGTGCTGTCGTTGCAGTCGTCGGACAGTACGGCGCTGTACACCTATACGGGTAATGACAGTATGCTGTGTCGTCTGGCGTATTTGACCGACTCGGTCATTACCGCGGTGGCGGACGATTCCGTTTGGATGTATCAACCGCGTGCAAACGAATGCAAGTTTTACACCTTTACAGATGGCGAACTCAAAGCGTTTGCGATCGGCGATAAAAGTGTGGCTGTAGTTACCCAATCGTACGGAACGTCTGACGGTGGTACGCTGGCGTATATTAAGACGGATGCTACCGCATCGGTAACTGCGAGCGTGCAGGGTACTTGTCGAGATGTTTCGGCATCGGATGATCGGTACGCCGTGTTGACCGATCAGGCGGTGTATCTGTTGAATGAAAAAGCGGTGCAAGAACAGCAGGCGGTTTCTGCCGACAGCAAGCGCGTGGCGCGTATCGGGGATCGCGTGATGGTGTTAGGTTTACAGGCGTTGACTTTATTGTCCAATTAAAAAGGAGACGATCGGATGGCATACGTGTTGGATCTGGCGGTTATACTCATTTTTGTGTTAACCGTTATCCGTGGGTATAAGATCGGCTTGGTAAATAGTGTCATCGGCTTTGTCGGTATGGTGGCAGCTGTTGTGTTGACCTGCACGTTCAGCGGTCCGATCGCGCAAGGGATATACGATGTGTTTTTGCAAAAACCGATTCAAACGGCTATTCACACGACTCTTGACGAGTACACCGATACGGCGGTAACGGCGACCTTGGAAGGAAAACTGCAGTCGGCGGAAGAAGCGTTGCCGACGTATGTGCAGACGTTGTTGAAAAAGAATGAATTGTCTTTGACCTCGCTTGCCGATGAGATCGAAGAGGGCGCTGAGGCGACCTCCGAATCGATTGCGCGCACGGTGAGCGAAAAGGTGATAGCACCGACGGTGGTGGCGATCGTTCGCTGCATTGTCGGCATTGTATTGTTCGTTGTACTGTTGCTGGCGTTTTCTGTGGTGGCAAAGTTGATCAGAAAAATATTGCGCATCACACCGCTGAGAAAACTGGACGGTTTGCTGGGTGCGGTTTTGGGTGTGCTCAAAGGTTGCCTTTGGGTGCTGCTGACAGTAACGATTATGCAGTTGGCGGCAGGACTTTCTGCGGAAGATTCGTTCCTCACGGAAGCGAACATTCGGGAGAGTTATGTGGTCAGCAGAATTGCCGAGCGCAATCCGCTGTATACGGAAAGCGCAGATACTTGATCGGTAGGAGGGTTCGCGATGCATATACAATGGAAATGGACGATACCAAACGTGCTATCTTTGCTTCGTATTGTGATTTTACCGATTTTTATCGTTTTGTATATCTGGAGTTGTCATATCGACAGCCAAACAATGCAGTATGCGGCGTTCGGTTTGTTGGTGTTGTCGGGGCTCACCGATTGTTTTGACGGTTGGATCGCGCGCAAATTTCATCAGGAAAGCGAAATCGGCAAACTGCTGGATCCTATCGCGGATAAACTGACGCAAGTGGCGGTAGTGATCTGCCTGGCGACGCAGTATCAGGCGTTTTTGCCGCTGTTGTTCATTTGTGTCATCAAGGAATTTTTGCAAGGATTGGGCGGTTTGATCTTGCTCAGTCGCGGCAGTGAGATGCGCGCTTCCAAATGGTATGGCAAGGTGTCAACGGTGGTGTTTTATGTATGCGTTGCCGCCATTGTGTTGTGGAAAGATATGCCGACAAACGTTCTGTTTGCGTTGGTATTGTTGATCGCACTGATGATGCTGTTTGCATTCGTGCGGTATTTGATGTTGTTTTTAAGTATCCGAAAGGATATGTTGCCGCAAGATACGGCAAGTGTACCGGAAGGGAGTAACGAATCATGACCTTATGTTCCCGTTGTCAAAAGCGACCTGCTGTCGTTTTTGTTACGCGTATGGAAGGCGAAAAAACGATCAATGAGGGCTATTGCCTGAGTTGTGCGAAAGAATTGAATATCAAACCCGTTACCGATATGTTGGATAAGTTCGGTGTGGGGGAGGAAGATCTCGAACAGATGGAAAACCAGATGGACGAGATGATGAACGGCGAGTTGGCTGAAATGGGCGAGGGGGATGACTTCAGCCCCGGCGGCGCACCGGTGTTTCCTTTCTTGCAGAACCTGTTTGGCGGTATGCCCGGCATGGCTGCTGACGGTGAGAAACCGCGCAAAGAGAAAAGTGCGAAAAAGGAAAAGGGTCAACAAGAAAACAAACGCCGTTTTTTGAATCAGTATTGTAACGATCTCACCAAGAAAGCAAGAGAAGGCAATGTCGATCCTGTTATCGGCAGAGAAGACGAGATCTATCGCGTTACGCAGATTTTATCCCGTCGCACCAAAAACAATCCGTGCTTGATTGGCGAACCGGGTGTTGGTAAAACTGCCATTGCGGAGGGACTTGCTCAGCGTATTGCAGACGGCAACGTGCCGATGCGCTTGCAGGGTAAAGAGGTGTTTTTATTGGACCTCACGGCGTTGGTTGCCGGTACGCAGTTCCGTGGACAGTTTGAAAGTCGTATCAAGGGCTTGATCAACGAGGTCAAGGCAGAGGGCAATATCATCCTCTTTATCGATGAAGTGCACAGTCTTGTAGGCACAGGCGATTCGGAAGGCAGTATGTCTGCTGCGAATATTATGAAACCTGCGTTGTCCCGCGGCGAGATTCAGGTAGTGGGAGCTACCACGTTCAACGAATATCGCAAGCATATCGAAAAAGACGCGGCGCTGGAACGCCGTTTCCAACCTGTAACGGTGGAAGAGCCGTCTATTGCAGACACGGTGGAAATTCTGAAAGGCTTGCGCAGTAAATATGAGGAATACCATGGCGTGGTGTTGTCCGAGACCATTCTGCGCCGTGCGGTGGCGTTGTCCGAACGGTATATCACCGATCGTTTTCTGCCGGATAAGGCAATCGATCTGATTGATGAAGCGGCGGCCGCGGCATCGCTTGCCAATATGGATGCGGTCAAGTATGCCGAACTGAAAAAAGATTGCAACCGCCTGCGTGAACTGGAAAAACAGCAGATGGAAGCAGAAGCGATTGACTATGAACAACTCGCCAATACGCGTGCGGATATTCTGAAAGTAGAAGAGGAAGCAGGCGCGCTGGAAGCAAAAGCGTTGCACGCACCTGTTACCGATACGCATTTGGCACGTGTGATCGAATTGTGGACGGGTATCCCTGCCACTAAAATCCAAGAGAGTGAACTCGGCAGATTGTCCGCACTGGAAGATCGCCTGAAAGAAAAGGTAATCGGACAGGACGAGGCGGTTGGCTTGGTGGCGGCGGCTGTGCGTCGCAGCCGCGTGCAGATCAGCCCTGTTCACCGTCCTGCATCTTTCATTTTTGTTGGTTCTACGGGTGTGGGCAAAACGGAGTTGGTAAAGGTGTTGGCGGCGGAGTTGTTTGACACGCCTGAAACGCTGATTCGTTTGGATATGTCCGAGTTTATGGAGAAACACGCGGTGTCCCGTATCATTGGTTCTCCTCCCGGATACGTGGGATATGATGAAGCAGGACAGCTCACCGAAAAGGTGCGACGTAAACCGTATTCGGTGTTGTTGTTTGACGAAATTGAAAAAGCGCATCCCGATGTGCTTAAAGTCGGAGGCCAAGCGGTCTTAGGAAGACAATGACTAGACCCAACTCCTTGG
>JAZRQN010000013.1:0-51491 GCA_045649855.1 Acutalibacteraceae bacterium
TGATGTGACGGCCAAATTCTTTTATTTTTTATTACCTTTCCTTAAACTTGTATTCAGGCGAAAGCCAAAATACAAACCAAAAGGATGGTAGAATAATGAAAAGAATTAGAAAAAACTTTATAGCTTCGATGTGTTTGCTTGCGGCGTTTGTACTGTGGACGGTGGCAATTTGCTTTGTCGGTGTGCGAGCGATTGGGCCGGAGGGTTCATCGGTAGGGTTTGCCGGCATCAACGGTTTTGTCCATAATCTGACGGGTGTGCATTTCAGCCTATACAACATAACGGATTGGCTCGGACTTGTGCCGATCTTCGTGTGTATGGGATTCGGTATACTTGGGCTTACGCAGTGGATAAAACGAAAAAGCATATGCAAGGTGGATTATGACATTCTTGTCTTGGGTGGATTTTATATTATTACGTTTGCCGCTTATTTGTTTTTCGAGAATGTGGTAATTAATTACAGACCTGTGCTGATAAACGGATATTTGGAAGCGTCTTATCCGTCTTCAACAACCTTGCTTGTATTGTGCGTTATGCCAACGGCTGTTATGCAATTTAATAGTCGCATAAGGAATAAATTGCTCCGTAACATCGTTGTAGTTGCACTCGTTGCGTTTATTGCTTTTATGGTAATTGGCAGGCTGCTTTCCGGCGTGCATTGGCTCACGGATATTGTTGGCGGGGCGTTGCTGAGTACAGGGTTTGTGCAGATGTATTATGCTGTTGTTAATTTGGAAGTTAGGTGAATTTCAATTTATCGGGCGATTGATTCTACCTATGTGCTTGCTTTTCGATGAAACTTTGCAACCGCTCGCAACCCGTATCTAAAATTGCGTTATAATTTAAAAGCAGAGGGTGTCCCTTGAGACACCCTCTGCTTTTCGTTACAAGTATATGACTTGAAGCTCAAAAAACTTTATTTTTTCATAAGAGTTGCGCACAATTGCTTTATGGAAGCAGGCGAGGGATATGTTCACTCTAACTCCGTTACCAATTCTTCAAGTGCTTTTCGCTTTTTATTGCGCAGAGTATCGTCTGCGGTTGCGTATCCGATGGTGATGACCAGTCGTACAGGGAATTCCAGATGACAGATTTTGCGGATTTTGTCATCATCAAACCAACCGAGAATACAAGTGCCGAGCCCTTGGGCAGCGGCTTCAGCCGTGATGTATGCGGCGGCGATGCCGATGTCGATAGAGCGGTAATCGTTTCCTTTGACTTTCGCACCGAACGCCGCGGTTTTGACGTACGGTTCTTCCGAGATGACTAACATAATCGGCGCATCGGCTGCAAATTTGTTCATACCCATACTCATGGTGGCTTTTGCAACCGCTTTGGCGGTATCGCCTTTGCAGACGGTGAAATGATACGGCTGACCGTTGCAAGCGGACGGGGACAACCTTGCCGCGTCTAAAATCGCTTGTATCTTTTCGGGCTCTACCGCACGTGTCGCATCGTATTTGCGACAGGATTGACGGTTGGTGGCAATATCAAAAAAATTCATGATAACCTCCGTTGAATCAGGTGTTGGACATACCGCACAAATCGCAGAATTCAGCGAGGGTGGATATATATAGTTCGCTGTCCACCAGATAACTCAACCCGTGTCCTGCGCCGGGTACGGTGAGCAACCGCTTGGGTGCGGTGCAAAGTTGGTGATTTCGTATACTCATTTCGCACGGAACGAAGTCATCGGTATCGCCGTGTACAAACAACACAGGGATTTTACATTTGGCGACCGCTTCGTCTGCGGCTGTTTCATGCAGGTTAAATTTGCCGTACAACCGCGCGCCTAAGCGGACGAACGGATATAAAAGGCGCGGCGGCAATTTGATGTCGCGGATCACTTTTGAAATGATATCGCGCGCGGAAGTGTAACCGCAGTCCGCCAGAACACCGACCACGTTGTCGGGCAAGGGTTTGGCAGCAGCCATCAGTACCGTGGATGCCCCCATGGAAATGCCGGTCAACATAATTTTGGTGTCTTTTCCGAAACGATTTACCAGATAATCAACCCAAGAAAGGCAATCGCGACTTTCGTGGATACCGAATGTGATGACGTTGCCTTCGCTGTCGCCGCAAGCACGTTGATCAATAATGAGTGCGTTGTGTCCCAATACAAAACAACGTTGCACACCGCCACACAGATCGCGTTCTGCCAATCCGCGGTAACCGTGCATCATCAATTCGATTGGACCTCCCGGTTGACATTCGTAATACTTACCGTACAGTTTCAAACCGTCAAAAGAAGTGATACAAATCTCGTCGTGGGGGAGAGCGCGAACCTCTTTCATCCAACCGATCATTTGATCGCGATAAGGCTCATACACCTTTCCGGGCGGCAAAGGATTTTCTTCTCGCGGTTTGCGCTGCTTTGGTGTTACGTAAAACGTCATGCGAAAGCAGATATAAGCAGTTATCAATACGATAATTGCTACTGCCAAGCAGATTGCAAGTATCCATACCATTACCATATACTCGTCTCCGTTTGTGAAAATACTGTACAATACAGTATACCATTTTATGTATTGGATTTCAATGCCTGTCGACTGGAAAACAAATTTTCTTGCTTTTTTTGCGTAAATCATATAAAATTATATAGTTGAGAAAGGGGACTAGCTTATGGACGTGAATTATAAAAATCAAAAACGTTATACTACCGCGAAATATCCCATCCGCCAGCCGCTCTTTATCGTTGGGCTGATTTGGTTGTTATCCAAAATATGTTTAATCGGCAAAAAATATAAAATTGAAAAAATCAATATGGAAGGTCTTAAACCGCCGTATATGATGCTGAGTAATCACATGTACTTCATCGACTTTGAATTGGCGGCAATGGCGACTTTCCCGCATCGCGTCAACAACGTGGTCAGCATCGACGGATACTATCGCCGCCCGTGGCTGATGGAGTTGATCGGTGCGATTTGTACGCGTAAATATACGCGCGATCTGCACTTGGTAAAATCCATTAACCGTGTGTTGAAACGCGGAGATATTCTGTCTATGTATCCTGAAGCACGGTATTCTCCGTGCGGTATTACGTCTTATATGCCCGATTCGATCGGTAAACTGATCAAGCATAACGGCGTGCCGGTGGTTACGGTGGTGCATCACGGTAACTATCTGCATTCGCCGTTCTGGAACTTCCGCAAAAAACGGAAAGTGCCGCTGTATACCACTGTTACGCAGACGTTGACCGCAGAACAGATCAAAACGATGTCGGTGGACGAAATCAACGAGACGGTGCAGGCTGCGTTGCAGTATGACGATTATCGCTATCAGAAAGAAAACAATATTTTGATTACCGAACCGTTCCGCGCGGAAGGCTTGCATAAGGTGCTGTACCAGTGTCCGCATTGTTTGACTGAATCCGAAATGGATTCTAAAGGTACGGAGATTTTCTGTAAAGCCTGCGGAAAACGTTGGAATTTGAACGAAGACGGCACCCTGTCCGCACTGGAAGGGGAGACTGAGTTTTCGCACGTTCCCGATTGGTTTAAATGGGAACGTGAACAGGTGCGTTTGCAGATTGAAAATGGGGAATATTCTTTCTGCGATGATGTGGATGTGTATTCTTTGCCGCGTTGTTGGCGCTTTGAACATCTGGGAAAAGCCAAACTGATGCACGATGCCAAAAACGGCTTTACTTTGAAGGGCGAATATAACGGTCAGCCGTATCAGATTCGCCGCTTGCCCCAAGAGAATAACAGTTTGCATATTGAATATGATTATTGTTATATCAAACCGTATGACTGCGTGGATATCTCGACCGAAAGAGACTCTTTCTATTGTTATCCGACGCAGCAAAACGTTGTTACCAAACTGGCGTTTGCGACGGAATTGATATACTTGAACAGTTTGAGATCCAAGAAGTGATTGGTGAAGTATGAGGAAAAGAACGGTTGAAATGTTGCGTGTGATACAACGATATGGCGCGACGTTTGCAAAGTGGCTCGTGTTGAGCGTGTTGCTTGGCGGCGTTTGCGGTGTTGTGGGTGCAGGGTTTGTGAAATGTGTTTCTATGGCAACACATTTGCGCGAACAGCACACGTGGCTGCTGTTTTGCTTGCCGATTTTCGGTGTGCTGTCGGTTGCGTTATATAAACTCTGTCGCGTGTCAGGCGTGGGAACGAGTGATGTGTTTGATACCGTTCGCACCGAACGAAAACTTTCATTTTGGTTAGCGCCTGCAGTCTTTGTCAGCTCTGTGTTGTCCCATTTGGGCGGTGCTTCTGTCGGAAAAGAGGGCGCGGCTTTGCAGTTGGGCGGCAGTCTGTCCTCTTTGATGAGCAGATGCTTTCATTTTTGTGAAAATACACGGCATATCCTGACGGTTTGCGGTATGGGCGCTTTGTTCTCGGCGGCGTTCGGTACGCCTATCGGCGCTTGTTTGTTTGCTTTGGAAGTCGTATATGTAGGCCGTGTGTTTATAGGATCGATTTTTCCATGTGTGCTGTCCTCGGTTACGGCATATATGGTATCGGTGGCACTGGGAACAGATCCTGAACGTTTTCCGTTGCCTGCTATGTCCGCTGTTTCGGTATCGAGTTTGTGGCGTGTAGCTTTGATCGCAGTGGTCGGCGCATTTATCAGTATGCTGTTTTGCAATCTTTTGCATCTTGCCGAAGGTCGATTGAAACAATGGCTGCCAAATGATTATTTACGCGTGGCGATTGGCGGCCTTGCGATTGTTGGATTCACCTTGCTTGTGCGCACGAATATTTATAACGGTGCAGGCGTGGATGTGATCTACGATGTTTTTGTGAACGGTACGGTACGCCACGAGGCGTTTGCGTTGAAAATTTTGTTTACCGTTTTGGCTGTTGCGGTTGGATTTAAAGGCGGAGAAATCGTGCCGACCTTTTTTATCGGCGCGACACTGGGTGCATCTGTGGCGGCATTGATTGGTTTGGATCCTGCGTTCGGCGCGGCTGTGGGTATGGCAGCGCTGTTTTGCGGTGTTACCAACTGTCCGTTGGCAACTTTAGTGTTGTCTGTGGAACTGTTTGGCGGACAATGCCTGCCGTACATTGCGGTGGCTGTGGTGATTGCGTTTTTGCTGTCGGGTCATTACAGCTTGTATTCCACGCAGCGATTGTTGCACGAAAAGGTGGACATTTGTGTAGAAGAATGACGAAATATCTCCTTTTTTAAGAAGCTATTGAAAAAGCGTTTTAAGTGTGGTATATTTATCTGTACACGATTATAAACACAACGATTGGGGAAGCATGATGAACAGTAACTTTTCAACCATTATGAAAAGACTCAGCAAAACCGTCATGTTGATGCTTTTGGACGCATCGGGCGTGGCGCTGGCGTTTTTTGCCGCTTTGTTGGTGCGGTTTGAATTGGATATCAGAGAGATCCCCGCGGCGTATATACAGGGGTATTTTGGCTTTATTGGCTATTGGATCGCCGCTTCGCTGGTGGTTTTTGCGCTGTTCCGTTTGTACGCTACGTTGCTCAGCTATGCCGGGTTTGGTGATCTGGTACGTATAGGATTGGCGCATATCGTGCTGATTCCCGGATTCTTGTTCGTGCTGGATATGCCGCGCTCGTTCTTTGTGATGGGGTGGCTGTTCAGTTTCGGTTTTGTTGTGATGGTCCGTTTTGGTTGGAGGATGTTGCTCAGTATATCCAATTTCTTTCACAAACAGGCGCGCAACTCTCCCGAACATGATCGCGTGATGATTGTCGGTGGCGGTGCGGCAGGCCATATGCTGATTCGTGAATATGCGGCAAGCGACCGCTTGAAAGGCAAAATCGTTTGCGTGATCGATGACGATGCCAGCAAAAAGTGGTGTCGTTTGGAAAGTGTTCCGGTGGTGGGCAATCGTTATGATATTCCTGCTGCGGCACGGCGTTATAAAGTAAATAAAATCATCTTTGCGATTCCGAGCTGTAACGGTACGGCGCGTAAAGAGATTCTTGATTTATGTTCTCAAACGGGTTGCAAGGTGGAAAAGGTTCCCGGTTTGTATCAACTCGCCAACGGACAAGCTATTGGCAATCTGCACAAGGTAGAGCCCATCGACCTGTTGGGTCGTGATCCCGTCCAGGTGAATCTGGATGAGATCTACGGATATATTGCAGATAAAGTTGTGATGGTTACGGGTGGCGGCGGTTCGATCGGCAGCGAATTGTGCCGTCAGATCGCACGCAGTTCCCCGAAACTGCTCATTGTGTTTGATATTTATGAGAATAACGCGTATGACATCCAAATGGAGCTCAAACGTGATTATCCCACGCTGAATTTGCTGGTGCTCATCGGTTCGGTGCGCAATACCAAACGTTTGGATACCGTGCTTGGTAAATATCGTCCGGATATCGTGTTCCATGCGGCGGCACATAAACACGTGCCGTTGATGGAAGACAGCCCTGCAGAAGCGATCAAGAATAACGTGTTCGGCACGTATAAATTGGCAAAAGCCGCGGTCAAACACGGCGTGAAAAAGTTCGTGTTGATTTCTACTGATAAAGCGGTTAACCCGACCAATATTATGGGCGCGTCCAAGCGTTTGTGCGAAATGGTCGTGCAGATGATGAACCGTGAAGCGACAAACACCGAGTTTGTGGCGGTGCGTTTTGGTAATGTGCTGGGCAGTAACGGCAGTGTGATTCCGTTGTTTGAAAAACAGATCGCCGAAGGCGGTCCCGTAACGGTAACCCATCCCGACATCATTCGGTATTTTATGACTATTCCTGAAGCAGTATCGCTGGTATTGCAGGCAGGATACTATGCCAAAGGCGGCGAGATTTACGTGCTGGATATGGGTCAGCCCGTGAAAATTGCGGATATGGCGCGTAACCTGATTCGTTTTTCGGGTTATGAACCGGATGTGGATATTCAGATTGTGTACACGGGTCTGCGCCCGGGGGAAAAACTGTATGAAGAACTGCTGATGGCAGAAGAGGGCATGCAGGAAACCGAAAACAAACTGATCCACATCGGCAAACCGATCGAAATGGACGATGAACTGTTCAAACAGCAGTTGGAAAAACTGGAAGCGGCGTATAAAGCCGAGGCAGATAATATCAAAGACGTCGTGGCGGAAATTGTACCTACATACAAACGCACCGATGGATAATGTTGAATAATCGAAAGAAAAGCAGATGCTAAAAAGCATCTGCTTTTTTATTTACTTATCAGATGTTTTGTGGTATACTGTATTTGTCGAGATTTATGCTGTGAGGTGAGAACGTGCCGGAGAAGTTTATTTTGCATAGTGAATATCAGCCGACGGGCGATCAGCCGCAAGCGATCGATAAGCTTGTCGAAGGCATCAACAGGGGAGACAAAGAGCAAACCTTGCTCGGTGTTACCGGTTCGGGCAAAACGTTCACGATGGCGAACGTGATTGCACAGGTGAACAAACCCACCCTCGTTCTCGCTCATAATAAGACCCTTGCCGCGCAGTTGTGCTCCGAATTCAAAGAGTTTTTCCCCGAAAACGCGGTGGAATATTTTGTTTCCTATTACGATTACTATCAACCCGAGGCATATATCGCTACCACCGACACATATATCGAAAAAGATTCTGCCATCAATGAGAATATCGATAAATTGCGCCATTCAGCAACGTTGGCGCTTGCAGAGAGACGAGATGTTATTGTGGTCGCGAGCGTATCCTGCATTTACAGTTTGGGTGCGCCTGAAGATTACCGCAATATGACCATTTCTCTGCGCCCCGGTATGCAAAAAGATCGAGATGAGTTGCTGGCGCAACTGGTCGAAATCCAGTACGAGCGTAACGACGTCAACTTCGTACGTAATAAATTCCGCGTGCGCGGCGACGTGGTGGAAATTTTTCCTGCAAGCGAAGACGATACCGCTATCCGCGTGGAGTTTTTCGGTGATGAGATCGAGCGTATCAGCGAGATTAATCCTTTGACCGGAGAGAGAAAAGCGGATCTGCACCATGCGTGGATCTATTCTGCGTCCCATTACATCGTGCCGCCCGAGAAAATGGCGGCGGCTGTGGAAGTGTTGGAAGCAGAACTCGCCGAGCGTGTGGAATACTTCAAGCGTGAAGGCAAATTGCTGGAAGCGGAGCGCATCTTACAGCGCACCCGTTACGATATTGAGATGTTGCAAGAAATCGGGATGTGCAAGGGGATTGAAAACTATTCCCGCGTACTGGCAGGGCGCGCGCCGGGGTCTACGCCGTACACGCTGCTTGACCATTTCCCTGAAGACTTCTTATTGATCGTGGACGAGTCGCACGTAACACTGCCGCAGGTGCGCGGTATGCACGGCGGTGATCATGCGCGAAAGACCTCGCTGATTGATTACGGTTTCCGTTTGCCGAGCGCTTACGATAACCGCCCTCTCAATTTTGATGAGTTTTACAGCCACGTACATCAAGCGGTGTTCGTTTCTGCGACGCCGGGTGATTTCGAAAAAGATAAGAGTGCACAGATCGTAGAGCAGATCATCCGTCCGACGGGTCTTACCGATCCTGAAGTAACGGTTAAGCCTGTAGAGGGACAGATCGATGATCTGATGGAAGAAATTCGGTTGCGTACCGAACGCCAAGAACGTGTGTTGGTTACCACCCTCACCAAGAAGATGGCGGAAGATTTGACCCACTTCTTGGAAGAAAACGGCGTTAAAGTGCGGTATATGCATCACGATATCGACACTATGGAGCGCATGGAAATTATCCGCGATCTGCGCTTGGGTAAGTTTGACGTGTTGGTCGGCATTAACCTGCTGCGTGAAGGATTGGATATTCCGGAAGTATCTTTGGTGGCGATTTTGGATGCGGACAAAGAAGGTTTCTTGCGTTCCGAAACGTCGCTCGTACAGACGATCGGTCGTGCGGCGCGTAACGCCGGCGGTCAGGTCATTATGTATGCGGATGCGGTTACGCCATCGATGGAAAATGCTATTCGCGAAACCAATCGCCGCAGAGAAATCCAGATGCAATACAACGCAGAGCACGGTATCACACCGCGTACCATTGTCAAAGAGGTGCGCGAACTCATTGATATTCGTACTCATAAAGATACGCCCGATGATTTCAAAAATCTCAGCCGTGCCGAACGGACGCGTATGATTGAACAGTTGAAGAAAGAAATGAAAAACGCGGCCAAGTTGTTGGAATTCGAACACGCCGCATACCTGCGCGACCGCATTGCACAGTTGGAAAACGGCAAATAAAAGGAAGGTAAACAATGGCAGAAACGGATATTCGCATCAAAGGTGCCAGAGAACACAACTTAAAAAACATCAGTCTGCGTATTCCGCGTGACAAGTTGATTGTCTTTACAGGGCTTTCCGGTTCGGGTAAGTCCTCTTTGGCTTTCGATACGTTGTATGCCGAGGGCCAAAGACGATATATGGAGAGTCTGTCCTCCTATGCCAGACAGTTTTTGGGGATGATGGAAAAACCTGATGTGGATTCCATTGACGGATTATCGCCTGCTATCTCCATTGATCAGAAAACGACTTCGAAAAACCCGCGCTCGACTGTCGGTACCGTTACCGAGATTTACGACTATCTGCGTCTGTTATACGCGCGCATCGGCGTGCCGCATTGTCCTGTTTGCGGCGAGGAAATCAGACAACAAACGTTGGATGAAATCGTGGATCGCATTCTGGAATTGCCCGAGGGAACTAAAATGCAGATTTTAGCGCCCATTGTTCGCGGTCGTAAAGGCGAATATGCTAAAGAATTTGAATCTGCCCGAAAATCCGGTTATGTCCGTGCGCGTGTAGACGGAGAAATGGTGGATTTGGCGGACGAGATCAAACTGGATAAGCAGAAAAAGCATACCATCGAAATCGTGGTTGATCGCCTGGTAGTGCGTGCGGATATTCGCGGTCGATTGGCGGACTCGGTGGAAACTGCCACCGAGTTGGCACACGGTCTGTTGACTGTGGATGTGATCGGTGGGGAAGAACTGAAATTTTCCCAAAACTACGCCTGTCCCGAACACGGCATCAGCATTGAGGAATTGACGCCGCGTATGTTCTCTTTTAACAATCCTTTCGGCGCTTGCCCCACCTGCACGGGCTTGGGTATGCAGTACCGCGTTGACCCTGAATTGGTGGTGCCCGATCGCACCCTTTCCATCAATGAGGGTGCTGTACACGGCGGTGGTTGGTCCGCAAAAGACGGTACCATTGCCGAAATGTATTTTAAAGGTCTTGCCGAGCATTACGGCTTTTCGTTGGATACGCCGTTTGGCGAACTGCCGCAGCACATCCAACAAATCGTTTTCTACGGAAATGATAGAGAACGATTCAAGGTCGTGCGATTCGGCGAATACGGACACGGCGAGTATATGGCGCAGTTTGAAGGCGTTGTGAACAATTTGGAACGCCGCTATACGCAAACGACCAGCGAATGGTCCAAGCGTGAACTGGAACAGTATATGCGCGAAGTGCCCTGTCCTGATTGCCGTGGACAGCGCCTGAAAGCCGAAAGTTTAGCAGTAACAGTCGGCGGTCTTAATATCGTGCAACTCACGGATTTGTCGGTGAGCGAAGCACTGGAGTTTATAGAAAATCTGCAACTTTCCAACCGTGAGCAGTTGATTGCGGGTAGGGTGCTCAAAGAGGTCAAAGAGCGCCTCGGATTTTTGCAGAGTGTTGGTTTGGAATATTTGACCTTGTCGCGTCGCGCGGGCACTCTGTCGGGCGGTGAGAGTCAGCGCATTCTTTTGGCGACCCAGATCGGTTCGTATCTGATGGGCGTTCTGTATATCTTGGATGAACCCAGCATTGGTCTGCATCAGCGTGATAACGATAAACTGTTGGATACGTTGTGCCGTTTGCGCGATCTTGGCAATACACTCATTGTGGTTGAACACGATGAGGACACCATGCGTGCCGCCGACTGGATCGTCGATATCGGTCCCGGCGCAGGTGTGCACGGTGGAGAGGTGGTATACAGTGGTCCTGCGGCGGATGTC
The DNA here is from genome assembly GCA_045649855.1 of Acutalibacteraceae bacterium. Taxonomy (GTDB): domain Bacteria; phylum Bacillota; class Clostridia; order Oscillospirales; family Acutalibacteraceae; genus URNF01. The sequence continues at coordinate 10,921 of JAZRQN010000013.1, forward strand.
GTGAATTGTGAAGCATCCGTAACGGGACAGTATCTGAGCGGTAAAAAACGAATTCTCGTTCCCGAAAAACGTCGGTCGGGTAACGGACAGTTGATCACGGTGCACGGCGCTGCGGAAAACAATTTGCAAAACGTAACCGTTTCGTTCAAGCAAGGTGCTTTTAACGTGGTTACGGGTGTTTCCGGTTCGGGTAAATCCTCGCTGGTCAACGAGATTTTGTATAAACATTTGGCGGCGGAACTCAACCGCGCATCCACCCGTCCCGGAAAATTTGATCGCATAGAGGGATTAGAACACCTGGATAAGGTGATCAATATCGACCAAGCGCCTATCGGGCGTACGCCGCGATCCAATCCTGCGACCTACACAGGCGTGTTCAATGATATTCGCGATTTGTTTGCCACCACGGCCGACGCGAAAATGCGTGGTTATGCACCGGGACGTTTCTCTTTTAACGTGAAGGGCGGCCGCTGTGAAGCGTGTCAGGGCGATGGCATCCTGAAGATCGAAATGCATTTCTTGCCTGACGTGTACGTGCCGTGTGAAGTATGTAAAGGAAAACGGTACAACCGTGAAACGTTGGAAGTGCTGTACAAGGGTAAAAACATCAGCGATGTGCTGAATATGACGGTCGAAGAAGGCGTGGAATTCTTCGCCAATCAACCGCGCATTGCACGAAAACTGAAAACGTTGCAAGACGTGGGGCTTGGCTATATTCAGATTGGTCAGCCTGCCACCACGTTGTCGGGCGGCGAAGCCCAGCGCGTGAAATTGGCAACCGAACTTTCAAAACGTTCCACCGGCAAAACGGTGTATATTCTGGATGAACCTACCACGGGGCTGCACACTGCTGATGTGCATCAGTTGCTTGGCGTTTTGCAGAAGTTGGTGGATGGCGGTAACACGGTGATTGTCATTGAACACAATCTGGATGTTATCAAATCGGCGGATTACGTTGTTGATCTCGGCCCTGAAGGCGGTAACCGCGGCGGCACTGTGTTGGTAACGGGAACGCCCGAAGAGGTGGCGGCTTGTCCTGCATCTTACACGGGCGCGTATCTGAAAAAGGTGCTTTAACTATATTATTTACAATTCAGTCATACACTCGGTGTCAAAAACCAGTATGATAGAAGTAACGTGTACACAGAAAGGCGGTAGAGTATGACCGGTTATGTGCGGCTGTATAAGCCGGAACTGAAAATGCGGGAATATGAACACTATCGCGGTGTATATTGCAGTCTTTGTAAACAGCTCGGTAAACGGTACGGGTTTACGTTGCGAATGGCACTTAGTTACGATATGACCTTTTTTGCTGTGCTGGCAATGGCGTTACAATCGTCTTGTGTTGGGTTCCGCAATGGGCGTTGCTCGTATAATCCGCTGAAAAAATGCTTGCAATGCGAACAAAGTGATGCGTTGGAGGTAGCCGCAGATATCACTGCACTGCTGTTTTATTATCGTTGTCTGGATCATTTGGCGGATGAGGGTTTTTGGAAACGGTTGGCGGTACGGTGTATATTGCCGCGTGCTAAACACTATCACAAAAAAGCCAAGATGCGTTTGCCGCAGGTGGATGTCTGGTTCTGTGAAATGATGCAGCAACAACAGCGGCTGGAACAAGCCAAAACCGCTTCTATTGATGCGGCGGCAGAACCGTTTGCATTGCTGTTGCAAGCGTTATGTATGACGTTGTCGGATGACGATAAACAAAAACAGGTGCTGTCGCGCTTTGGGTATTGTCTGGGTCGGTATGTCTATTTGGCAGATGCCGCCGCCGATATGGTGCAAGACGGCAAGCGTGGCAGATACAACCCCTTTATCCACAACAAGCGTCTGAATGTGTGCGACAAGGACGCGGTGGAACAATGCCAACAATATGCCGCGGACGTTTTGCGGCATTGTCAGGCTGAGTGTATTGCGGCGTATAATTTGTTAGAAATCCACCGTTTTGACGGTGTTTTGCGAAACACCTTACAAGAGGGTATGACGGATGTGCTTGCACATCTATTTGAATGCAAAAACGCAGTGAATACTGTACGTATTCACGAGTATTTTAACGATGTCTCGGCGGAAAATCCGTATCACAAAATCTGATTCGGGTTTGAATGCTTTGGCTAAGGAAAGAGGAAAAAGAATGAGTATGCGTGATCCGTATGAAGTTTTAGGTGTTTCTCCGCAAGCGACCGATGCGGAAGTGAAGTCTGCATATCGCGAACTGGCGAGAAAGTATCACCCCGATAACTATACCGATAATCCTTTGTCCGATCTGGCACAAGAAAAAATGCAGGAGATCAACGAAGCGTACGACACCATCGTGCGTATGCGTCAAGGAAACGGCGGCTCGAACAGCGGGGCAGGGTATAGCGGTTCTTCCCACTATCACGATATCCGCAATCTGATCCGTGCTAACCGTATTCTGGATGCGGAGGTTTTGTTGGACGGTGTGCCGTCTTCCTCCAGAGATGCGGAATGGTACTTCCTCAAAGGCAGTGTTTTGTACAAAAAGGGTTGGTTGGAAGATGCGATGTCCAATTATGCAACTGCATGCCGTTTGGACCCCACCAATTCCGAATACCGTGCTGCGTATAACCATATGCAAATGAACCGTCGCACCGGTGGCTATAACACCTCCGGTCAGACCGGTGAATGCAGTGGCTGTGATATGTGCCAGGGACTGATTTGCCTGGATTGTTGCTGTGAATGTATGGGTGGCGACCTTATCCGTTGTTGCTGATATGTAAAAAACCTGTGATTTTCGCAGGTTTTTTAGCATTTCTAGGAGGAGAAACGATATGAAACTCAGCGGAAAAATAGCGTTCGCAGGAGTGATTTGTTGTCTGTCGGTGGTGTGTATGTTGCTCACCATTGTGCCGACAATGGAAATCGGTCTGCCGGCGTTGGCAGGATGTTTTTTGGTGTTGCCCACTATTGAACTTGGCAAACGCTATGGTTTTTTGTGCTATGGTGCAACTGCTTTTTTAGCGTTGCTGTTAGCGCCGTCCGTGGAAGCAAAAGTGCTGTTTGTTTTGTTCTTTGGTTACTATCCGGTTTTAAAAGCGTGGATCGAAAGTTTGCGATCTGCCGTTTTGCAGTGGGGTGCGAAGTTGCTGTTGTTTAACGCAACCATTTGTGCCTCCTATTGGTTGTTGATAAAAGTGCTTGCGGCTGTTCCACTCGATGATGTTACTGTTTTCGGTGTGTATTTGCCCGTTGTTTTGTTATTGCTTGGAAATGTTGTGTTTGTGGTGTATGATATAGCACTGACGCGTGTCATCTCCATGTACCTGCGTTTGGGGCAAGCGCGCTTGCGAAAAATGTTCCGTTTTTAATTTTGCAAGTTTTGCTAATTCACTTGCATTTCTGATGTTAATACGCTATAATTCTGGTATTATATGAATTTTACGAAATGGAGGTCTGTTCGCGCCATGGATAACAATTTGATTGCTTTGATGAACGAACAGGCAAAGCATTTTTCCAAAGGACAAAAGAAAATCGCGCAGTTTATTACCGATCACTACGACGAAGCGGCGTTTATGACCGCTTTAAAGTTGGGAAATGCGGTTGGAGTCAGTGAATCTACCGTTGTACGCTTTGCGGCGGAATTGGGGTTTGCCGGATATCCGCAACTGCAAAAAGCGATGCAAGGGCTGATTCGGAGTCGACTGACAACGTTGCAACGCATTGAGGTCAGTCGTAATCGTCTGCGCGACGACGAAGTGTTAGATGACGTGATGTCGTACGATATGCGCAACATCCGTGAGACGTTGGAAGAAATGCCGCGTGATGTTTTTTACGATGCAGTGGATACCATCACCAAGGCGCGGCGCGTATATATTTTCGGTGCAGGCAGTTGTCGTGCGATTGCATCGTTTGTAGCTTATTATCTCAAATTGTTCTTGCCGAACGTACAGTTGATCACAGTGAGCAGTCAGTCAGAGATATTTGAGGAAATGATTAGTATTTCGGATGAAGATGCGATTATCGGAATCAGTTTTCCGCGTTATTCCAGTCGCGCGGTGCGCACGTTGCATTATGCGGCTTCCAAACAAGCAAATGTCATCGCTGTTACGGATTCTCCGGCGTCGCCGATTGCAAAATTCGCCTCTCATTTATTGTTGGCGCACAGCGATATGGCTTCTGTGGTGGACTCTTTGGCAGCGCCGCTCAGCTTGATGAATGCGCTGATTGTTGCGGTGTCGTTGAAACAGCTGGATAGCCGCCGTCAGGTTCTGACCGAGTTGGAAGAGTTGTGGAACAGTTATGAGGTCTATCAACCGACCGACGAGGCAGGGAAGGAATAAGCGTATGCGTGTTTTGGTAGTCGGCGGCGGCGCTGCCGGTTTAATAGCCGCAGGCGAAGCGGCGGCACGTGGATATGATGTGTTGGTTATTGAGCGCAATCCGCGCCCTGCCCGCAAGGTGATGATTACGGGAAAAGGACGTTGCAATCTGACCAACAACTGCACGTTGGATGAGTTGATTGCCAACGTGCCCACCAATCCACGTTTTTTGTACAGCGCTTTTTCTGCTTTTACACCTCAAGATATGATGGCGCTGATTGAAGAGATGGGTGTGCCTCTCAAGACCGAACGCGGAAACCGCGTATTCCCGGTGTCGGATAGAGCAGTGGATATCGTGGATGCGCTTGTCCGCTATGCTAAGAAGAACGGTTGCAAATTTATGCAAGGTACCGTTAAACATATCACGGTTTCGGACGGCGTTTGCACAGGTGTTGTTTTAGAAGATGGTACTGCTTTGGATGCGTACGCTGTTATTGTTGCAACGGGAGGCTGCTCTTATCCGCAGACGGGTTCTGACGGAAGCGGTTACGCGTTGGCGCAAGAGGTCGGACATACTATCGTGCAACCCAAGCCGTCTTTGGTGCCGCTGGAATCGAGTGATACGTATTGCGGCGAGATGCAAGGGCTATCACCTCGTAATTGTGCGTTGACGGTGGAAGATACCGCGAAAAATAAAGTGGTATTTTCTGATTTTGGTGAGATGTTGTTTACGCATTTCGGCATATCCGGTCCGATGGTACTCAGTGCCAGCGCACATCTGCGTAATATGCAAGCAGGAAGATATGTGGCGTATCTGGATTGGAAACCTGCTTTGAACTTTGAACAGTTGGATGCGCGTTTGTTGCGCGATTTGAGTGAATATCGTAACCACGATTTCTCCAATGCGCTTTGCAAACTGTTGCCGCAAAAAGCTGTTCCCGTGTTTTTGAAGTTGTCAGGAATAGAGGGCAGCCGAAAATGTCATTCCATCACAAGAGAGGAACGACAGCGTTTTGGCGAATTGCTCAAACGATTCCCGATTCATATTAAAGGCTTCCGTCCCATTTCAGAAGCGATCATAACCTCGGGCGGCGTTTCGGTAAAAGAAATCGTATCTTCTACCATGCAATCGAAATTGGCAGAAGGGTTGTATTTTGCCGGTGAAGTGTTGGATGTAGATGCCTATACCGGTGGTTTTAATTTACAAATTGCTTTTTCAACCGGCTATATTGCCGGTAATCACGTTTAAAAAGGAGAATACTTATGAAAACTGTTGCCATTGCTATTGACGGACCTGCCGGTGCAGGAAAGAGCACCATCGCTCGCGCGTTAGCCAAAGAGATGGAGTACATTTATGTAGATACGGGCGCGCTGTACCGCGCGGTCGGATACTATATGTTGGAAAAAGGCGTAGAGCCGAATGATGCGGATGCTGTCATTCCGCTGTTGGAAGGTTTGGACGTATCCTTGCGCTTTGTAGACGGTGAACAGCAGGTGATGCTCAACGGTGAAAATGTCAGCGGTATGATCCGTACGCCTGCGGTATCTATGGCGGCTTCTGCGGTTTCCGCCATTCCTACCGTGCGTCAGTTCTTGTTTGATCTTCAACAGAATATGGCAAAGACCAACAACGTCATTATGGACGGCAGAGATATTGGTACGGTTGTGTTGCCGTGGGCGCAGGTGAAGATCTTCTTGACCGCATCTCCCGAAGCGCGTGCGAAACGTCGCTATGTCGAATTGATTGAAAAAGGCGAGCAGGTCAATTTTGATGACGTGCTGGCGGATATGAAAAAGAGAGACTATGACGACTCTCATCGTGCCATTGCGCCGCTGAAACCTGCCGACGATGCGGTTATCGCGGACACCAGCGATATCACGTTGGAAGAATCAATCGCATTGCTCAAATCCATTGCGAAGGAAAGATTGTCATGTCAGAACATCCTTTAAAGCGCATTTTGTTAACCATTTTCCGTCCGATTGTCAAACTGATATTTCCGTATCGTGTGATTGGTCTGGAAAATTTGCCTGATGAGAATGATGGCGGTAGATATATCATTTGCTGTAACCATCTTTCGGTTGTGGACCCTGTGTTTTTACTGATGGGGCAGAAGCGTCCGATCTATTTTATGGCAAAAGCGGAACTGTTTCAAAAGCGGTTTGTTGCTTGGTTGCTCGGCACGGTGATGGGTGCGTTTCCCGTGGATCGCGGAAAAGGGGATATGAGTGCTATCAATCACGCGTTTGAACTGGTGAACAACGGTAAATTTCTTGGTATTTTTCCGCAAGGCACTTGTCGCAGACAACGCGAACTGGGACAGGCGAAGTCCGGCGCTGCTTTGATCGCTTGTCGTACGCAAGCGACGGTTATTCCGGCCTGTCTGGTAACCAAGGATTACCACGTGCGCGCATTTCGTCGTGTAACGTTGGTGTTCGGAAAACCGATTACGCCGGAAGAAATGCGGCTGGTGGATGAAGAACATCCGAAACTGCGCCACGCATCCCGTACCATCATGGAGCGTATGGATGCGTTGATTGAAGAGCAGGAACAAGCAAACCGAAAGTGAGGCAGTTATGCAGGTGAAACTTGCGAAATCCGCCGGTTTTTGTTTCGGTGTGAACAAGGCGGTCAGTGCTGTATACGATTTGCTGGATAAGGGTGAAAAGGTCGCAACGCTCGGTCCGATCATCCATAATCCGCAGTTGGTGGAAGCACTGAAAGAGCGTGGCGTGATTATTGTTGATCACCCAAATGAAGTTCCAAGCGATACCGTTTTGGTCATTCGCTCTCACGGTGTACCCAAAAGTGTGTATGATGCAGTAGCGGAAAGCGGTGTGCGTATGCACGATGCTACCTGCCCGTTTGTAGGGAAGATTCATCGGATTGTTGCCGAAAAATCTTTGGCAGGATATCGCGTGTTTATCGCGGGCAATGCGGGTCATCCGGAAGTGATGGGTATCTGCGGACATTGTGAAGGCGAGTATACGGTGTTTTCTACACCGGAAGAATTGGAGAAAATACTCGAAAATCGGCACAATTTGCCCGACGAGTCGGTTATCATGGTCGCGCAAACCACGTATAACACAATTTATTGGAAAAAGTGTGCGAAAATATTAAAAAAACACTATACAAATCCGTTGATTTTTGATACAATATGCAATGCGACTGCCGAAAGGCAGAACGAGGCCATTGCATTATCACAGGAATGTGATAAAATGGTGATCGTCGGTGGACGTCAAAGTTCCAACACCACCAAGTTGCACGACGTTTGCGCCGTATGCTGTCCCACGATTTTAGTGGAGACGGCGGCGGAGTTGGACGCCAAGCAGTTTGAGGGTGTGCGGTGTGTAGGACTGACCGCAGGAGCCTCGACACCTGCCGATATTATAAAGGAGGTACAAACCATCATGTCCGAAATGAAAAACCTGGAAACCAAAGACCTGGCAGCGGAGGCTGTCGAAACCGTCAACGAGACTGCATTTGAGGAAATGACTTCTGAAGAGTACGAGAAAGCTATCGACGCTACTTTCCAGAATCCTACTGATGATAAAGTGCGCGGCCTGGTTGTCAGCATTGCTCCCAACGAGGTGCAAGTAGAGGTCATCGGCCGCAAACAGACCGGTTACATCCCTGCGGAAGAACTTTCCGCCGATCCTAATGCAAATCCCGCCGATGTTGTGAAAGTCGGTGATGAGCTCGAACTGCTCATCATGCGTACCAACGATCAGGAAGGCACCATTATGCTTTCTAAAAAACGCGTGGATTCTCTCAAAGGCTGGAACACTGTTGTGGAAGCTGAAGCTTCCGGCGAAATTCTCGAAGGCACCATCACCGAAGTTATCAAAGGTGGCGTGCTGGTCGTTACTAACGGCGTTCGCGTGTTCGTGCCTGCTTCTCATGCGTCCTTGACTCGCATGGAAGATCTGACTCCTCTCAAGGGTCAGACTGCTCGCTTCAAGATCATTGAAGTGAACACCGCTCGTCGTCGTGCGGTTGCTTCCATCCGTCTGGTGGCTCGTGAAGAGCGCAAAGAGCAGGAAGCCGCTGTGTGGAACACTCTCGAAGTGGGCCAGCAGTACACCGGTACTGTGAAATCTCTGACCTCTTACGGTGCGTTCGTGGATCTCGGTGGTGTGGACGGTATGATCCACATTTCCGAACTGTCCTGGAGTCGCATTAAGCATCCTTCCGAGGTTGTGAACGTTGGCGACACCGTCAATGTGTACATCCGCGATCTGGACACCGAAAAGAAAAAGATTTCTCTGGGCTACCGCAAAGCGGAAGACAATCCGTGGGAGATCTTCAAAGCGAACTACAACGTGGACGACGTTGTGGACGCGAAGATTGTCGGCATGACTGCGTTTGGTGCGTTTGCACAGATTATCCCCGGCATCGACGGTCTCATCCACATTTCTCAGATTGCGGATCGCCGCATCGAGAAACCGCAGGATGAACTGAAGGTTGGCCAGGAAGTCAAAGCAAAGATTACCAACGTTGACTATGACAGCAAACGTATCAGCCTGTCCATCCGCGCTCTGATCGAGCCGGCTGCTGAAGAGGTTGCTCCCGAAGCTGTTGCTGAAGAGGCTGAAGAGGCCGCTGAATAAGTAAGCGTTTGATGAAACCGCAGTAACGCAGTTGCGTTGCTGCGGTTTTTCTTTGCTTTTACGGCACGGAGACAAGCGGGATGGAATAGTATGCCAACAAAGGGGTGGTTTTACGATGTCTGTAAATGTTGCTTTTTGTGTCTTGTTGCTTTTTGCGCTGTATGGAATAGCAGGTCTTTTGAGACGGTTGACAATACTGATATTGCGCCCGGAAAAACCGCCGCGCACATTTTCGCTCGCATATTTAAACCACGATACACAAAACGTTGAACAGATCATTCGCTATTTCCGCACGAAAGCGGAGCGTGAAGATGTACTGTTTTTGATTGATAACGGTGTTTCGGAAGCGGAAAAAACGATATTGGAAAAAATGTGTGCCGAACAATCGGATGTTCGGTTTATTACGGCAGAAAATTTTGTCGAAGAGAATTGCATTCGTACAGGAAATGCAGTATAATTATATCAATATGTAATACAAGAGGAGGGGATTGCGTGGACGAGAAAACCGAACAGTTGAACGGCGTAGTAGAACGCGTCGTGTTCCGCAATCCCGATACCTGCTGGACCGTATTGGATGTGATCTCCGAAGATGAGTTGTTGGAAAAGGTGGTTGGCGCTTTTGCGGATATTCACGTCGGTGAACAACTGTTTATGAACGGTGAGTGGGTGGAACATCCGCAGTTTGGCCGACAGTTTCGTATGGATAGCTATACCTCGCATTTGCCGACCGATGTGATGGCGATTTTGCGATACTTGTCGTCGGGCGCCGTGCGTGGCATCGGTCCGTCTACCGCTGCAAAAGTCATTGATAAATTTGGCGAGGATACGTTACGTATTCTGGAAGAAGAACCGATTCGATTGGCGGAAGTGCGCGGTATTACCCGGGAAAAAGCAAAAAAACTCGGCGAGGAATTTCATGCACAGAGTGGTTTGCGCGAGTTGATGCTCACCTTTTCTGCGTATGGTTTAACACAAGCGGAAGCGGTTCGCTGTTGGAAACGCTACGGTGTTTCGGCTGTGGAACGTATCAAAGCGAACCCGTATATTTTGTGCAACGACGGGTTATCCATTCCGTTTGAACGTGCTGACCGTATGGCGACCACGATGTACGGCTTTGAGAACACGCCTAACCGCATCGAGGCAGGCTTGTTATATGTTTTGCGCCATAATCTTGGCAATGGACATACCTGCTTACCGCAGGATAAATTGATTACAGCGGCGGCAGGTGTGCTGGAAGCGGACGCGGATATGGTGGAACGTGTTTTGATGGATATGTTGACCAGACGCGTGGTGATGTGCGAGTGGATTTTAGGGCGTGAATTTGTGTTTCTTGCCAAGTATTATACCGCTGAACGCTATATTGCCGCTCGTATCCAAGAAATGATCGGTACGGACGTTACCGTTTCAGCGGATATACAGGCTTTGGTGGATTGTATCGAGGTGAAACAGCGCATTTGCTATGAACAGCAACAGCGTGCCGCTTTATTGGCGGCTGTAAGCAACCGCTTGATGGTGTTGACAGGTCGCCCCGGTACAGGTAAGACCACTACCGTTAACGGTATGATTGCCTTGTTGGAAGCGTGCGGAGAGGATGTCGTGCTGGCTGCACCTACAGGCAGAGCAGCGAAACGTATGACCGAGTTGACGGGATATGAAGCAAAAACGCTGCATCGTTTGTTGGAAGTGCAATGGGGCGAGGACGATCAACCGTATTTCGCCAGAGATGAAAAGAACCCCTTAGATGCCGACACGGTGATCGTGGACGAATTATCTATGGTAGACACCTTGTTATTTGAACAACTGTTGCGTGCAATGCCTGAACGGGGCAGACTGATTATGGTGGGCGATGCCGATCAGTTGCCTTCAGTGGGCGCGGGCAATGTGTTGCAGAGTTTGATTGATTCTAAAGCAGTGCCGATTGTGTGTTTGACTGAAATTTTCAGACAATCCTTGGAAAGCCATATCATTTCTGCGGCGCACGCCGTATTGGCAGGCGAAACGCCGAATATACATGATAAAGACGGCGATTTCTTTTTCTTGAAACGATCTTCTTTTCGTTCGGTTGAGGAAACGGTGCTGGATCTTTGTAATCGCCGTATCCCCGAAACATACGGCGTGTCCTGCTGGAATGGTATGCAGGTGTTGTGTCCGGGCAGACGAAGTGAGCTGGGTACGATGGAACTGAATGTGAAACTGCAAGAATTGCTGAATCCTGCACAAAAAGGTAAGGATGAAGTTAAATGCGGTAATATGGTGTTCCGCGTCGGTGATAAGGTGATGCACAACCAGAACAATTATGATATCACCTGGACCAAAGATAATGGTGAAGTGGGCACGGGCGTGTTCAACGGAGATATCGGTGTTCTGGAGAAGGTGGACAAGCGAAACGAAACGGTATCGGTGCGATACGACAACCGTGTGGCGCTGTACACCAAAGAGGATTTGAAGTGTTTGGAGCTTGCTTATGCAATCACCGTGCACAAAAGTCAAGGCAGTGAGTTTGACGTGGTGATTTTAACCATGTTCCGACATCAAAAACAGTTGTGCTACCGCAATCTGCTCTATACCGCCATTACGCGCGCAAAGAAAATGCTGATTATGGTGGGGGATGAACCAACATTGTCTATGATGGTGGAAAACGACCGTAAAACCCTGCGGTACAGCGGTTTAAAACATTTTTTAACAAAAGAAGGTATTGGGATTGAATAAGGCGGTACGGCGTGTAAAAGATTTGTTCTTTCCACCTCGTTGTGTGCTTTGTGATGAAGTGATTGCCAGAGAACGGTTTCCGATATGTCCGCATTGTCAAAAACAAGGCGTGGCGCGGATCGAAGAACCGGTGTGCAGTCGTTGCGGCAGGCAGAAAAATGATTGTGTTTGCAAGAAGAATACGCTGTTGACCGATGGTGTTGTTGGTGTGTTTTACTATGATGATGAATTGGTCGAAAAAGGTATAAAGCGCTTTAAAAAGACAGAAGATATCGACCGTATCGAATATTTTGCCGAACAACTGATGGAACGTGCATATTTGCTGATGGCGGATAAGCAGATTGACCTCATTACAACCGTTCCGCTGTATAAAAGCGATTTGGCAAAGCGCGGCTTTGACCAGATGAGACCGGTTGCTAAATGGTTATCCAAATCGTTGCATACACCTTATGTTCAAGTTTTACGTAAGATTTTTCCGACGTTGCCGCAAAAGGGGTTGTCCGCAGATCGCAGATCGGGAAATCTGCTTGGTGTATTTGAAGTATGCTCGAAAATCTCGCTGAAAGGTAAGAATATCTTATTGCTGGACGATGTGGTTACAACCGGTGCCACTACTAACGAATGCGCTAAAATGCTCAAAATTTACGGTGCGGCGAAAGTGTATGTTCTGACACTTGCCGTATCCAGATTGGATAAAGATGATGACAAAGACGCGGTCGATCCGATCGCAGAATTAAAGGGAAAATTGGCTGAAAAGGCAGGAAACTTTACATGAATGTAAAAGACTTCGGAATCGATCTGGGCACCGCTCGGGTGGTAATATACGCATCCGAGAAAGGCGTTGTGCTGGACGAACCGGCTGTGATGGCTGTGGATACCGAAAGCGGTAAAATGATCGCGTGCGGCGAAGAAGCATACGAAATGATAGGTCGTGCGCCTGATTCTATTACGGTGATCAGACCGCTTGCCAAAGGCGTGATTGCGGATTTTGATTACGCGTGTATGATGTTGCGCTATTTTGTGCAAAAAGTGTGTGCGTATAAAGTGATCAAACCGCGCGTGGCTGTCAGCGTCCCTGCGTCTGTTACCACAGTAGAGCAACGCTCGTTTGTGCAAGCTGTGTATGCGGCAGGTGCCAGACAGGTTATGTTGTTGGAAGAATCGATGGCGGCGGCTGTCGGCGCAGGATTGGACGTTGAAGCTCCCAGAGGCAGTATGGTAGTAGATATCGGTGCAGGTACGACCGACGTGGCGGTGATGTCCCTCAAAGGCTTGGCATCGTCTTGCTCGGAACGTATCGGTGGTGATGCTTTTGATGAAGCGATTATGCGATATGTACGGCAAAAACACCGTTTGGTGATTGGCGAGCGTACTGCTGCGGACGTCAAAATTGCCGTTGGTAAGGCGATCGAGGAGGTTGAGGAGTTGTCGATAGAGGCACGTGGCAGGGATGCTGTAAGCGGTCTGCCGCGTGTACAAACGGTAACCTCGTCTGAAGTGCTGGAAGCGGTGAAAGAACCGCTGTCCCAGATTATCGAAACTGTTCAGCGCGTGTTGGAGAACACGCCTCCGGAGTTGTCCGCGGACATTTACGACAGCGGCATTATGCTGACGGGCGGTATGGCGCAGATGCGTGGTATGCCTACTTTGCTTTCTCGCGCGACGGGAATCCGTTGTTTTGTGGCGGACGAGCCTCGGTATTGCGTGGCGCGCGGCGCGGCGAATGCGCTTAAATATATCCATCTGTTGCATTCGGGTGTGTATGATATCGGCGATTTTTTATATCAAAATTCCGAAACGTTAACAAATTGAAACAATCCACTCAGCAGAGCATTCCGCTGAGTGGATTGCTTTTTTGTTTGATGAAATTACCATGCTGAAACCTTTCGTTTTGGTCAACAATAAAACGAAAAGAGGTGCAGATATGCGTAAAAGTATTCAGGCGATTACAGCGTTGATTGGTTTGTCGCTTTGCTTTATATGGAGTTTGATTATTTATTACGATTATAATATGCCAATGCAGTTCAGCGTTACGCAGGGAAAAGAATTGGTGTTGGACGGCATTGTACAGGTTTGCGATTTGGATGTGTTTTCTGCAAAACAGGTGGTGGCAGGATCGGAAAACACGGTGCAACGCGCATCTTTACGCGTGTTTGGTGTGTTTCCTGTGAAAGAGATCAGCGTAAAAACGGTGGAGCAGCCCGTTGTGGTGGTGGCAGGAACGCCGTTTGGTATCAAGATGTATACGGACGGTGTGCTGGTGGTTGGGCTTTCGGACGTGGAAACTGCATCCGGCCCGTGCAATCCTGCACGGATAGCTGGGTTGAAAATAGGGGACGTTGTGTTAGCAGTTAATGGTCAAGGTGTCAGCACAAATGCGGCTTTACGAGAAATGATCGAGCAATCAGCAGGCGAACAACTGGAATTGCGGATTCGACGGGACAATCTGATTTTTACGGTCAAGTTTCGCGCAGTGCTGTCCGCGACCGAGAAGCGGTATCGTTCCGGCTTTTGGGTGAGGGATAGTTCTGCAGGAATCGGTACGCTGACGTTCTACGATCCGCAGACACGTGTGTTTGGCGGTCTTGGGCATGCGGTTTGTGATGTTGACACCAATGAAAGATTACCGATTTCAACCGGAGAGATCGTAAGTGCGGAGATCTATGAAGTGGAAAAAGGAACTGCGGGCGCGGCAGGTAGTCTTGGCGGTGCGGTGAGTGATGAGTTGATTGGGATGCTTTCAATCAATGCAGAAACGGGAATATATGGTACGCTGACAAAATTACCGCACAGCGGCTTTTTAACAATGCCGATAGCACTTAAGCAACAGGTGAAAGAAGGGTATGCACAGGTATATACGACCGTGGAAGGTACGCAACCGCAATATTATGATATCAAAATTGAGCAAATTCGGTATCGGGACGCTTCTCCGACCAAGAATATGATTATCCGTATTACCGATCCGGATTTGTTACAACAAACGGGCGGTATCGTGCAGGGGATGAGCGGTTCACCCATCATCCAGGATGGTAAACTGGTCGGTGCAATTACCCATGTTTTGGTAAATGACCCGACAAAAGGGTATGCAATCTTCGCAGAGAATATGCTCGAAACCGCTCAAAGTGTGGCAGATGAAAAATTAAAGGAAGCATCGTAAAATTAAATATTGTAGGGGACGATGCCCACATCGTCCCGAATAACAAAAAACCAAGGGTTAATCACCTTGGGTTTTGTGTGTTAATATCCATTTTTTAGGGTTGTTTTCGATATATTCAAAAATTTCATTGTAATCTTTTTGATTGCGAATTATATGGTCGTAATATGAGCGTTGAAAAATCGGGTTGCCTATTTCCTTTGTTGTTAATGTTTTAATTGAACGAACAATATTTGAAATCCTGTTTGTAGGGGTCGATGCCCGCATCGACCCGTTTTCAATTTGCATAATCATATGTATATGGTCGGGCATTATGACATATTTTTTAATTTCAGAAACATTACGGATATATTTTTCAACGATTGTTCCGTATTTTTTCGGGACGATGTGGGCATCGTCCCCTACGATATCACATAATATTCGTTTTCTATCTTTAACACATATCGTAATAAAATATGCGCCCTTTTTTGAATAATCAAAATTTTCTAATCTATTATGTTTTCTATAGGGTAAATCCATTTTTATCACCGAAAATATTATACCATAAATTAAAAATATTGCAATTCGTGAAAAACTGTGATAAACTAATAGTGCCAAACTAACTGAATATTGTGTGAAATTGGGTGTATTTTCTTTTTATGGGATAATTACGCTTTTTTTGCGTATCCTATGAATCGTTATGAATTTGATAAAAATGCAAATTCCAACGATTTGTAGGTGGGTACGCCCCATTTCACACTCGGTTAGTTTGGCGACTATCGGAGTTTGCGTTTTTTGTGCGGTTACTTCGGTAGCCGCACTTTTTTATTTTTAGGAACAAAAAGTATTTAATTGAAGTGAGGTGATTCGGTGGAAACAATTTTATCAATTATCGCGTTAGTTATTTCTTTGATTTCGGGTGGTTTTACTTTTTATACTTTTTGGTGGACAAATCGACGAGATAGAAGACAAGCAACTCTTGAAGCATATAACCGATTACAAACCGAAGTTTTTGACAACCTTAATTCTTACACTCCTACTGAAATACGGGATATTTGTACCGATGTAAAATCACCCGAATATAAAACCATCAGTGGCTATGTTGCGAGAATAGAACATTTTTGTGAACACAGGGGACGGTTCTCTGTGTTAAAACCCGCAACACCCGCCCTGAATTTCAGGGTGGGTGTTTCTCTAATATGTAGAAACTTGTTGGTCCTATATTGACATACTCGTGAGCGGTTCACCCATCATCCAGGATAGTAAACTGGTTGGCGCTGTTACGCATGTTCTGGTCAATGATCCGACCAAAGGGTACGCTATATTCGCAGAGAATATGTACGAGACAGCGCAAAGTGTAACAGGAGAAAACTTGAAAGTAGCATCATAAACAAAAGCATCCCGATGACGGGATGCTTTTTCCTTGTAATTTATTGTGAGAAGTGTTACACTGACAATAACATAATGCAGTATACGAGGTACGGTATGAAAGTTTTATCATTCGGAGAGATTTTGTGGGACGTCTATCCCGATAAAAAATGCTTGGGCGGTGCATCGCTCAACTTTGGCGCGCATCTTGCAAAACATGGTGAAGACGTGTATATGTTGTCTGCTTTGGGACGAGATTCGCTCGGCGAAGAAGCTGTTATGCAGTTGAAAGCGTGGGGGATGAAAGATACTTACGTTACAATTTTGGATGCTAAAGAGACCGGGAAATGTTTGGTAACGCTGGATGAACAGTCGATTCCGTCCTATAATTTGCTGTCGGATGTGGCGTATGATTATATCTGCTGCGATACCGTGTCGGATGTGTTTGATGTGTTGTATTTCGGCACGTTGGCACTGCGGAGTGCGTATAATTACAACTCGCTGAATGCTTTTCTCGCTTCTCATCAGTTTGAGAATGTTTTTGTGGATGTCAATATCAGAGCGCCGTTTTACTCCGCGGAAACGGTAACTTTTGCGGCGAATCACGCTACCATTATAAAAGTGAGTCTGGAAGAGTTGCCTGTTGTTTGTGATCTACTGAACATTGATCGGACGGTAGATTATCAAGCGTTTGCCGAAATGCTCGCGGATCGGTTTGCCGGTTTGAAACTGGTGATCATCACGTTGGGCAAAGACGGCGCGTATGCGTATTCCTGCACGGCTGAAAAAGGTTATTTTGGCGCATCGCAGAAGGTGGAAGTGGTATCCACGGTCGGCGCAGGCGATAGCTTTTCTGCGGCGTTTTTGCACAAATATATGCAAGGGAAAGATATACAATCTTGTTTGGAATACGCCAACAAAGTGGCATGCAAGGTGGTATCCGAAATGGATGCGGTTCCCGAATATGCCCTTGAGGAGTTTATTTAATATACAATATACAGTAAAAGTCTTCCAATCGTAATCGGGGTGCTTTTGTCATCTTTGCTGATATTTTCACTGTCTTTTTCTGTCCTTGAATAGCCGAAAAATAAATTTTTTAAAAATCTTTTGGTAAACTATTGCAATAATTGGTAAATTATGGTAATATGACAAAGCCGGCAAATTTAACAAGGAGATTCTGATAATGGAGAAGCAAGTGAAAGTGTTGTTAGTGGACAACAGCGAGCATTTTGGCGTTCCGTGTGCAAAGATTATGCGCGAAAACGGTGTAGAAGTGGAGGTCATTGAAAAGGACGGTAAAAAAGCGGTGGATGTGATATGCAGTATGCACCCGGACGTGGTGATGCTGGATTTCTTTTTGCCGCGTTTGGATGCGATTGGTGTGATCAAAAACACGTATGCCAAATCGTTGGCAAATATGCCGCAGTTTATGGTGATGTCGGGGTTTGACAACCCGAATTTAGAACGCGAAGCGATTTTGGGCGGTGCGGATTACTTTATCTTGAAACCGTTTGATGCCGCGGAAATGGCGCATCGGATTCGCACGTTGTGCAGTAAGGTGATTCGCGCAGATATGAAAAACGAGCGCGCGGTGGCGGAAAATAACAGTCTGGAAATCCGTGTAACCGAGATCATTCATCAGATCGGCGTACCTGCACATATCAAAGGATATCAATATCTGCGCGATGCGATTTTGATGGCGATTGACGATGATGATATCATTAACGCAGTAACCAAACGGCTGTATCCTGCAGTTGCGAAAAAGCACGGTACTACCTCGTCAAGAGTGGAACGCGCTATCCGCCACGCGATTGAAGTTGCGTGGGACAGGGGAGACGTGGACGTTCTCAATTCCTATTTCGGATATACCATCCATACAGGGCGTGGCAAACCGACCAACAGCGAATTTATTGCGATGATTGCGGATAAATTCCGCTTACAACTGAAAATTTCGTAAATGGGGATGCATTTCGTTCAAAAGTATGGTATGATACCTTTGAAATGAGGGAAGTGTATGAAAAATACTGAAATTGAACGGAAGTTTTTAATTGATCGATTCCCCGACGAGTTACCTTTGCTGGAACAGGCGACTGTGTGGCAGGGGTATATTTCAGCCGAACCTGTGGTGCGTATCCGTAAAAAGGAAACGGAAAGCGGCATTTCGTATCGCCTTTGTTTTAAAAGCAAGGGTACACTTGTGCGCAAAGAGGTGGAAATGGATATCACCGCCGAGAAATATGAAGCGCTCGCCGAAATGTTGCTGATACCGCCTGTGCGAAAGGATTTCAAAGTATATGCACTGGCCGACGGCAGACGCTTGGAGTGCAGTTTGGTGGACAAGGACAGCGATGCTGCTTTTTATTATGCCGAGGTGGAATTTTCGTCGGTTGAAGAGGCGAATGCGTTTGCGCCTCCCGTCTTTTTAGGTGAAGAAAAAACCGAAGATCCTGCTTTCACCATGAGCAATTACTGGAAAATGAAACAACAACTGATTTGATATATGAAAACCGAAATGTAGATTACGCAGTATCTGTAACGGATACTGCGTTTTTTCATAGACAAAATTCAGGGTTCGTGGTATACTCATTTTGAGGTGAATGCTATGGATCATGTACAAAAAGCGGAACGATTATTTTTGGAAGGATTCAATTGTGCGCAAGCGGTCGCGGGTGCGTTTTGTGATGAAATGGGCTTGCCTGAAGATGCGGTGATGAGACTGTCAAGTTCTTTTGGCGGTGGAATGGGCAGAATGCGCGAAGTGTGTGGTGCTTGCAGCGGCATGTTTATGGTTGCAGGTATGTTGTATGGTTACAATACGCCCGAAACGGGTGATATTAAAGCTGAACACTACGCAGAAATCCGCAAGCTTGCAGATGCGTTCCGCGAGCAAAACGGGTCGATTATATGCCGTGAGATTTTGGGCCCGAAAGCACAGGTAGGCGGTTTACCCGAACAGAGGACCGCGGAATATTACAAAGATCGTCCGTGCTTGTGGTGCGTACATAGCGCGGCGGCGATTTTAGAACAGTATATATCAAACAAATAGGTGGATTGACAGTCCATTGACGGTTTGTCGTTGAGTATCGTACAATAGCGGCAGAGGTGATCGATATGACCGATAAAAAGACGTTTGGTTCTTTTATCAAAACCAAACGAACCGAGAAAAACTATTCACAAAAAGACTTGGCGGAAATGCTGTTTGTTACCGAGGGCGCTGTCAGTAAATGGGAACGAGGGATATCCTATCCTGACATTACTTTGATTACGGATATTTGCCGTGTTCTTGATATTAGCGAACATGAATTGATCACTGCCTCTGACGATGCAGAGAACAGGAGATTGAAAAGTGAAGCACGGCAGTTTCGTGTGATTCGTGGCGCGTGGTTTTGGATTCCGACGATATCTTATGCGGTAGCACTCTTGACTTGTTTTGTTTGTAATCTTGCCGTAAACCACACGTTATCCTGGTTTTTTATCGTGTTGGCGGCGCTGGTTTGCGCTTATACGTTTGTGCCCAACATCACGTGCTTTTTTGAATCCAAGAAATTGCTGGCTTTTTCTGTTTCGAGTTACGCGTCCATTTGTTTGCTGCTTTTCACCTGTGCGGTATATACGGGTGGTTTATCTTGGTTCTTAACGGCGTGTATCGGTACTTTGATTGGATATGATTTGTTGTTTTTACCTATACTTTTATCCAAAACCAAGGTATCGCGCTGGAAGTTTGTGATTGCATTTACCGTTACTTGCGCACTGACAATATTGCTTTTGCTGAATATCAATATTTGGCATCCCTTTATGCTCACTTCGGCTATACTCGTTACCGGTTATGCATTTATCCCTGTGGTGTTGTGCACGGTTATCTGCGCAATGCGTTTTGATGCGTTTCTGAAATCGGGCGTTTGTGTTGTTCTCTGCTCGGTCCCACTGTATTTTACGGAGTATATTGTGGACGTGTTGTTTAATACAAATGATAGTGCTTATCAAGTGAATTTTCGTGATTGGACACATTTTTTCGAAGGAAATATTCAACTGATTTGTTTGGCGTTTGCGTTGCTTGTGGGGACGGTTTTTACCGTTTTGGGCGTTCTCAGAATTTGTAAAACACATAAATGTTCTGGTTAAAGGACATACATAAACCGATGTATGCGGTAATATACTGCATGCAAAGGGGTTGATACGGTATGAAAATTAACTGGAAAACACTGCTGCTTTGTATAATCATTCCGCTGGCAGTGGGCGGTTTATCCGCGCTGATTTCTATGGGTGGCATGCAAGCGTATGCTGAATTTGAGCAACCGCCGCTTGCACCGCCCGGATGGCTGTTTCCGATTGTGTGGACGATTCTTTACGTACTGATGGGGATAGCATCTTATTTGCTGGTAACATCCAAAGCGTCAACGCGCCATATCGGCAGTGCGCTCAAGACGTATGCACTGCAACTGTTTTTCAACTTCTGTTGGAGCATCATTTTCTTCAATTTTCAGTTGTATTGGGTAGCGTTAGCGTGGTTGGTCGTACTGTGGTTGCTGATTGTTTTGTGTATCGTGCGGTTTTATCGCGTTTCCGAAACGGCGGCATTTTTGATGATTCCGTATCTTCTTTGGGTTACCTTTGCCGCATATCTCAACGCGGGAGTAGCCGCTTTGAATTGAAAATAAAAACGAAACAGAGATACCTGATTGGGTATCTCTGTTTCGTTGGTGCGAGCAATGGGATATTGAAGTGGAATTTCGGGCACTGTGTCCGTTTGCCGAGCGAACAAAAAAAGAGACACCCTTTTGGGTGTCTCTTTTTGTTGGTGCGAGGAATGGGATATTGAACCGGTTTTGCGTTATAAAACGTGCTATCAATGTGCGTTCGCACGCAAAACCTTGGAAATTCCGCTTTGTGGAATTTCGGGTACTGCGTCAATTTACTGTATAAATCAAAGAAAGATAGGCGTAAAGCCTATCTTTCTTTGATTGGTGCGAGGAATGGGACTTGAACCCACACGTCAACGACACACGCACCTCAAACGTGCCTGTCTGCCAGTTCCAGCATCCTCGCATATATCGTCCGTTTCGGACCTTGCATATTATAGCACCGCTTTCTTCTAATGTCAACGATTTTTTTGAGAAAAATCAATCTTTTGCTTTTATTTTTTGGGGTGATATGGTAAAATACTATTATTGATGCATCGAGAGGAGAAAACGCTATGCATTTGTTGGTCGTAGACGGTAACAGTATTGCCAATCGCGCGTTTTACGGTATTCGTTTGTTGTCCACGAAAGACGGTGTGTATACCAATGCCATCGTCGGTTTTTTGAATATTTTGCAAAAGGTGAAAGAGACGAGCGGCGCCGATCATATTGCTGTTGCGTTTGACGTGCATGCGCCGACCTTCCGACATAAGCAGTATGAGGCGTATAAGGCGGGCAGAAAAGGAATGCCTGAAGAGTTGCGCCAGCAAATGCCTGTGTTGAAACAAGTGTTATCGCTGATGGGATATACCATCGTCGAAAAAGAAGGGTACGAAGCAGATGATATTCTCGGTACACTTTCTCGTGCGGCGATGGAGCAAGGAATCTCCTGCAGTATCGTAACGGGCGATCGCGACGCTTTGCAGCTGGTAACCGACGAGGTAACCGTGCTGTTACCTTCCACAAAATCAGGGCACACCGAAACACAGGTGTTTACGCCGTCTGCGATTATGGAAAAATACGGGATGCCGCCGCGTCGTCTGATCGATCTGAAAGCGCTGATGGGGGATAGCAGTGATAATATCCCCGGCGTGCCCGGCGTTGGTGAGAAAACGGCGACCGATTTGATGCACACCTATACTTCCCTTGATGATCTGTATGACAGTCTGGATACTGCTGATATGCGCGATTCTTTGCGCAAGAAGTTGCTGGATGGCAAAGACTCTGCATATCTCAGCTATCAACTCGGTACCATTTGTTTGGATGCGCCGATCGACAGAGAAATTTCACATTATTGTGTACAGCCGATGCAGAAAAATGAATTGGCCGCTCTGCTGACCGAACTGGAACTGTTTAAATGGATCGAACGTCTGGAACTGCACGGAACGCAGTTATCTTTTGAAGATGCTGCACCGATGGAGATGCAAATGGAAATACCGCTTGAAGATGACTGTGCTTTGTCTGATGTGGTGTCGTGGGTGGACAAGCATCATCGTCTCGATTTCTTGTACGAACTTGAAAACGGTGCTGTGAATACGCTGTATGTTTCGTTTGAAAATCGCGTGGCGAGGTTGGCTGTTAACGATCGATTGCTGTCGATTTTGACAGATGATTCGGTTTTGAAAAGGACACATAATGTTAAACCGCTCTTTTCTGCTTTGCTCAATCTCGGAAAAACGCCCGTCGGTTTTTCAATGGATACTATGTTAGCGGCGTATTTGCTGGATCCTTTGGCGTCTACTTATGGTTTGCCGCGCTTGGCACAAGAATATAATGCTGTAAATGCTGTTATACCGATGGATATACCTGTAGAGCAACAAATCGGTTTCTTTTCTGCGGTCGCTGATAAACTGGAGACTGAAATTGAAAAGACAGGTCAAACCACGTTGCTCAACGATGTAGAGCTGCCGCTCGCCGAAGTGCTGGCTTCTATGGAGAATATCGGTTTTGAAGTGGATGCACCTCACATTCAGTTATACGGTGAGCAACTGGAAAAACGTATCGCAAGTTTGGAAACGGCTATCTACGAGGCGGTTGGATACACATTCAATCTCAATTCTCCCAAGCAACTGGCAGTGGCGTTATTTGAGGATTTGGGGTTACCTGCCAAAAAGAAAACCAAAAGCGGATATTCGACCAATGCGGAAGTTTTGGAAGAATTGAAAGATGCGCATCCTGCAGTGAGTATGTTGCTGGAATACCGCACATACGCCAAACTCAAAAGCACCTACTGTGATGGTTTGCTGAAAGTAATTGCGGCAGACGGGCGCATTCATTCCTCCTTCAACCAGGCGGAAACGCGCACCGGCCGTATTTCCTCTACCGAACCGAATTTACAGAATATCCCTGTGCGCCAGGAGGCCGGCAGAGAACTGCGTCGTTTCTTCCGCGCGGCTGATGGGATGATGCTTTGTGATGCCGACTATTCGCAGATCGAATTGCGTGTTTTGGCATCTATGGCCGGGGACACTACTATGATTGAAGCGTTTAACACGGGCGCGGATATCCACACCACCACGGCTTCGCAGGTGTTTGATATTCCTGCGGAGATGGTTAGTTCCGAAATGCGTTCTCGTGCTAAAGCGGTCAATTTCGGCATCGTATACGGCATCGGTGCGCACTCGCTGTCCAAGGATATTGGTGTTTCGTTCCGTGAGGCGAAGGCGTATATTGATAGTTATTTCGAGAACTTCTCCGCGGTCGGCGGTTTTATGGATCGGTTGATCGGTCATGCCAAAGAGGTGGGATACGCCGAAACGCTGCTCGGCAGAAGACGTCCGTTGCCCGAATTGCGTGCAGGGAACGCAATGACACGTGCGTTTGGTGAGCGAGTAGCGCGTAATATGCCCATCCAAGGCACGGCAGCAGATATTATCAAGATTGCAATGGTGCGTGTTTACAATCGCTTGAAAGCGGAAAATATGCAAGCGCGTCTGATTTTGCAGGTGCACGATGAACTGATCGTGGAAGCGCCCGAGACAGAAGCGGAAAAAGCGGCTGCCATTTTGAAAGAAGAAATGGAAAACGCCGTGCAAATGGCGGTCAAATTGACAGTCGATGTGCATATCGGCAAAGCCTGGTACGATGCAAAACAATAATAAAAACCGCCCTGCAACAACAGTTGCAGGGCGGTTATATTGTTATCAGTGTTCGGTTTGCCAAATCTCTACACGGGAACAGCCGTCCATATCGGGAGTTTGCACCATAATGCGCTCGCTGTGCGAGGTGGGGACGTTTTTGCCGACGTAATCAGCACGGAACGGCAATTCACGGTGGCCACGATCCACTAAAATGGCAAGTTGAATGGCACGAGGACGACCGTGCGCAAAGATGGCATCAATCGCCGCGCGCACTGTGCGGCCGGTGTACAACACATCATCAACCAGCACAATGGTTTTATCGGTAACGTCAAACGGCAGGGCGGCAGAATCCAGTACAGGTGCCGAAGTGGGCGGCAGGTCATCGCGATAAAAATGGATGTCCAATTCGCCGCAGGGGAGAGCCGTACCCTCGATTTTTTCGATGTTTGCGCAGATTTGTTGCGCAAGCGGCAAGCCGCGGCGCTTGATACCGACCAAATACAGGTTGTCGATACCTTTGTTTTTCTCGATGATTTCGTGTGCGATACGCATCAAAGCACGCCGCACGTCAGCTTCATCCATCAGCAAAGATTTCTTTTGCACACAAGCATCCCCTTTACGGAAACTGTTTGATAGAATGAGTATATCACACGAGCTCACAAAAGTAAAGTAAAAGCGGACGAGTTCTCCCGCCCGCTTTTTAAATTATTTACCGCAACCTTTGTCAAAAGACGGATTGCACATATAATAGTTTTTGGTGTTGAGGCGATCGGTTGTGATTTCCAGCGCTTCGCCGAATCTCTGATAGTGATTCAACTCTCTTTGACGGAGAAAACGCAACGGATCCAGCACGTCCGGGTCATCAATGAGACGGATGAGGTTGTCGTAGGTGGTGCGAGCCTTCTGTTCTGCCGCCAAATCTTCGTGTAAATCTGTAATGGGATCTCCCTTTACACCGATATACGACGCTGTCCACGGCACACCCGAGGCGGCGATGGGGTAAACGCCGGTGGTGTGATCCACAAAGTAGGTGTCGAAACCTTTTGCCTTGATTTCCGCTTCGCTCAGATTGCGGGTGAGCTGGTATACCATAGCGCTCACCATTTCCATGTGAGCAAGTTCTTCGGTGCCGATATCGGTTAAAAGCCCTTTCACTTCAGCGTAAGGCATACTATATCGCTGACTGAGATACCGCATGGAAGCACCAAGTTCGCCGTCGGGACCGCCAAACTGAGAAATCAAAACCTGTGCGATTTTGGGGTTGGGGGTTGCGATTTTTACGGGGTATTGCAGTTTTTTCTCATATTGCCACATCTCTCTTACGCCTCCTTACAATAATCCCAGGGCCACGGATCTTGTATCCATGTAAAGGCATCTCCCTGTACATCGTTGACGGTGTTGATATACGGACCAAAAATCGCTTCATACTCTGCAACGAGTTGACAGCGCTTTTCGTTGTACATTTTGAAGAGGGTGAGTGCTTCGCGATCGTTCGGATGCGTGTCGAGATAGAGGTTCATTTCTACAATGGCAAAGTCATACGCTTTGATGCGATGCATCATAGCTGCACGATTATCCATGGCGACACCCTCCTTTGAACGGTTTGTAGATTTCGGGGAACAGGGTGCCGTTGTGAAGTGCTTGTTCCGGCTCGTAGACGGCTTGTAATACTTGTACGGGAACGTATGCCATTACGGGTAAATAAGCATCTTCACGCGGACAGTTGCACGCGTTGTTGGCTTGATTATTCACAAAAATGCTCCTTTCGTGATGTTTGGGAATGTTGTCCACTAACATGGTATGTTTTCTGCTTGAAAAGGTGCGTTTATCTTGCAAATTATTTCAAAGAGTGCTATGATGGCTGCAGGAGCGTGATGGATTTGCGTATTTTAGCTGTTGATTTAGGACTGGTGCGTACGGGAATCGCCGTTTGCGACAAAGGGGAGATCTTGTCCTCACCGTTGTGTACCATTCAAGAGGGTAACCCTGAAAAAGTGCCTCAAAAAGTGGCGGACGTGGTAGCTAACGAGCAAGCGGAAATGATTGTTGTCGGTCATCCGAAAAATATGGATGGTTCCAGAGGTGAAAGTGCGAAACGAGCAGAGAACTTTGCCGAGAAATTGCGCGAGCTCACAGGATTACCTGTAGAATTGTGGGATGAACGTATGACCACTATGAGTGCTATCGGGTTTCTCAATGAAACAGACGTGCGAGGAAAAAGGCGAAAAGAGGTGATTGATGCGGTTTCTGCATCGATCATTTTGCAGAATTTTCTGGATGCCCGAAAATAAAGATGAGACGGATGGAAAATTATTATTTTCATCCGTCTTTTTTATTGACAATATAAATATAAATTAGTATAATATCAATATGTGTTTTGAAGAGGTGAGAAAGTATGTACAAATCATTTTTGAAACGATTGTTTGATATTATAATTTCCGTGACGGGAATTATGGTT
Source organism: Acutalibacteraceae bacterium (assembly GCA_045649855.1). GTDB lineage: Bacteria > Bacillota > Clostridia > Oscillospirales > Acutalibacteraceae > URNF01. The sequence continues at coordinate 37,236 of JAZRQN010000013.1, forward strand.
TTGTTGCCGCTTTTTCTGATTGTTGCCATTGTCGTGAAACTGGAAAGTGAAGGTCCTGTTTTATTCAAGCAACAGCGCATCGGAAAAGGTGGCAAAGTTTTTGATATTTACAAATTTCGTTCCATGTGTGTTGGTGCGGAAAAGACCGGAAGTGGCGTGTATTCCGAAAGTGGTGATCCTCGTGTAACGAAGGTCGGGCGCGTTCTTCGTGCGACGAGTTTGGACGAGTTACCGCAGTTGTTTAATATTTTACTCGGACATATGAGCTTGATCGGCCCTCGTCCGCCTCTTACATATCATCCTTGGCCGTATGAAGAATACACCGATGAACAGAAAAGAATGTTTGAAATGCGCCCCGGTATTACCGGTTGGGCACAAATCAACGGCAGAAAAGCGGTGGAATGGAATCACCGCATTGAGTTGAACGTTTGGTATATTGATCATGTGTCTTTTGGGCTGGATGTTCGCATTTTCTTTATGACGATTTTTAAAGTGTTCAGCAATGCCGACAACGTGAACGCCGGCGCAACCGTTACTGCGCAACAAGAGGAAGCTGTTTCCACGACCGAATCTTAATCTGCTTTTGAGAGGTTAACGTTATGCCGTTAAAACTGATGTACATCACAAATAAACCGCATATTGCTTCTATCGTAACCGCAGCCGGTGTAGATCGGATCTTTATTGATCTTGAGAGTTACGGGAAAGCCGCCAGACAAGGTGGCATGGACACCGTACAATCGAAACATACGGTTGCGGATATTAAAGCGGTACGCGCGGCGTTAGCAGATGCCGAAATCTTGGTGCGATGCAATCCGGTGCACGATGCAGCAGAAGGATACTGTGCGACCGAAGATGAGATTGATGCGATTATTGCGGCGGGCGCTGATGTCATAATGCTGCCGTATTTCAAAACCGCTGATGAGGTTTCGCGTTTTCTGCGTGCGGTAAATGGTCGTATTCGGACAATGTTATTGTTTGAAACACCTGAATCGGTGGAAAATGTGCAAGAAATTTTAGCTCTCCGCGGTATTGATGAAGTGTTTATAGGACTCAACGATTTAAGCCTCGGTTATGGTATGAATTTTATGTTCCGGTTAGTTGCTGACGGCACAGTAGAACGACTTTGCAACATTTTCAAAACCAATGGTTTGCCGTACGGTTTTGGTGGCATTGCTGCTTTGGGTAAAGGTATGCTTCCCGCGGAGCGCGTGATTGCGGAACATTATCGTATGGGTTCTACTTGTGCTATTCTGTCTCGCAGTTTTTGCAATACGGACATCATTACAGATGTTAATGAAATTGAAACGATTTTCAATGACGGCCTTGGCGCTATTCGCGCTTATGAAGCAGAGTGTGAAAAAAGTGATTTTCCGTTTGAAGAGAATCGTGCGGCGCTTGTATGCGCCGTGGATGAGATTTGCAAGGTAATCAAGGAGAAGGCGTGATGAAACTCTTATTGACGGGTGCCGCTACGTATACAGAGTCTCAATTAGCTTCATTGCGTAGCATGGGTCACGAAATTTTGTACGTGCAAGATGAGCGTGTGCCGCTTAAAGAGCAGGGGATAGACCCGACAGATATCGAAGCTGCTGTTTGTAACGGTTTGTTTTTGTATAACGATCTGTCGGAATTTGCAAAATTACGTTATGTGCAACTGACCAGTGCTGGGTTTGATCGCGTGCCTTTGGAATCCATGTTGGAGAAAGGTATCACAGTGCACAATGCCAGAGGCGTTTACAGTGCACCGATGGCGGAGTTTGCGATCAGTGGTGTTTTGCAGTTGTACAAACAAAGTTTCACTTTCCTGAAAAACCAGTACGCGCATTGTTGGGAAAAAGTGCGGGATTTGAAGGAGTTGTGTGGTAAAACGGTTGGCATTGTTGGTTGCGGCAGCGTGGGACAGGCGTGTGCAAAACGTTTCAGTGCGTTTGATTGTCGTGTTCTCGGCGTAGACGTAGTGGCGATGGATGCGCCGTTTTTCGACAAGGTGTATTTGTTGGAAGAGTTGAACGCAGTGCTTTCTCAGAGCGATGTCGTTGTACTGACATTGCCGCTTACGAACGAGACGCGAGACTTGTTTGATCAGAAACGTTTCGATGCTTGCAAGACGGGTACAGTTTTTGTCAATATTGCACGAGGTGCTGTGGTTGTACAACGAGATCTGGTAACAGCTTTACTGGAAGGTCGTTTGGGCGGTGCAGTTTTGGATGTGTTTGAAACAGAACCTTTGGAGGCGGACAGTCCTCTTTGGGATATGAAAAACGTGATCTTGACGCCGCACAACAGCTTTGTGAGCGAAGGTAATAATGAGCGGCTGTTTAATGTAATCAAAGAGAATTTAGAGCGCGAAGGTGCAGTATGAAAATTGTTGTAATTTCACCTAAAAACAGAACAGTGTACAATTTTCGCGGCGAATTGATCCGCAGTTTAATCGCACAGGGACACGAGGTGATCGTTACCGGTCCGGATGGCGAAAACGTTGACAAAATCGAGGAACTTGGTGCGAGATTTGTAGAAATCCCAATGCGCAAAAACGGCTTGAATCCGTTTGCGGATATCCGATATTCGAGTGCTTTGTATAAACTGTTCAAAGCGGAAAAGCCGGATGTTACATTCGGCTATACGGTGAAACCGGTTATTTACGGCGCGATTGCTGCTAAAAGGGCAAAAGTAAAACACAAAGTTTCGATGGTAACGGGACTTGGATATGTGTTTACTGCGGAGACCAAAAAAGCTAAACTGTTGCGTGTGATCGTTTCTACATTGTATCGCATTGGTTTTAAATGTGCTGATGTCGTCGTTTTCCAAAACGGGGATGACCGCCGTCAGTTGACTGATTTGCGGTTGCTCAAAGATGAGAAATGCGAAAGCATCAACGGATCGGGTGTAGATATGCGCCACTTCGCGGTCGCAGATTTTCCGGAAACTATCACATTTTTCATGCTCTCCCGTTTGCTGAAAAGCAAGGGCGTTGCAGAGTATCTGGCTGCTTGTGAAAAGGTGAAGAAATTGTATCCGCAAGTACGGTTTACTTTGCTTGGTAAATACGAGTACGAAATGCAGGACGCTGTTGATAAAGAGTATGTTGAGCGATTGATACAAGACAGCGTTATCGAGCGATATGAAGAGACGCACGATGTGCGACCGTATTATGCAGAATGTAGTGTGTATGTGTTGCCCTCTTATCGTGAAGGAACGCCTCGAACGGTGTTGGAGGCTATGGCGATGGGGCGTCCGATCATTACAACAGATGCACCCGGATGCCGTGAAACGGTGGTTGATGGCAACAATGGCTTCTTGGTACCGGTAAAAGATGCGGATGCGCTGGCGGAAGCAATGATACGGTTTATTGAAACACCGGAATTGATTGTTTCGATGGGCAAAAACAGTGTTGAATATTGCAAAGAAAAATTTGATGTCGAAAAAGTAAATCAGAATATGCGTAAATATTTGAGCGTGGAGGAATGATGGATATGTCGCTGTATGAGAAAATCGTAAATGGTGAAGAAAAAATCTCGCTGGTTGGCCTCGGTTATGTCGGTATGCCGATTGCTGTAGCTTTTGCGAAAAAGGTGAAAGTGGTTGGCTTTGATTTGAATGCTAAAAAAATCGAACTGTACAAATCCGGTATCGATCCGACTAACGAGGTTGGCGATGAGGCCATCAAACAGACCTCTGTGGAGTTCACTGCGGATGAAACCAACCTGCGTGAAGCAAAATTTCACATCGGTGCCGTGCCGACTCCCGTCAATGACGACCATACCCCTGATTTGACCCCTGTAGAAGGCGCGTCCGCTATTGTTGGCCGCAATCTGACGAAAGGTTCTGTCGTGGTGTTTGAATCCACCGTATACCCCGGTGTAACTGAGGATGTTTGTGTGCCGATTCTTGAAAAAGAATCCGGTCTCAAATGCGGTGTGGATTTCAAAGTCGGTTATTCTCCCGAACGCATTAATCCCGGTGATAAAGTGCATCGTTTGGAAACAATCGTCAAAATCGTTTCCGGTATGGATGAAGAAACCCTTGATTGTGTCGCTAAAGTGTATGAACTGGTGGTCGAAGCCGGCGTTCACAGAGCGGAAAGCATTAAAGTTGCTGAAGCTGCAAAGGTAATCGAAAACAGCCAGCGTGATATCAATATCGCGTTTATGAACGAACTGTCCATCATCTTCAATAAGATGGGCATTGATACCCAGTCGGTTTTAAAAGCTGCAGGCACGAAATGGAACTTCCTCAAATTCTTCCCCGGCCTCGTGGGCGGTCATTGCATCGGCGTCGATCCTTATTATCTGACCTACAAAGCAGAACAGCTTGGCTACCACAGCCAAATTATTCTGTCGGGTCGCCGTATCAATGATGATATGGGCAAATATGTTGCAGAAAGCGTGGTTAAGAACCTCATCAAAGCGGATGTGGCTATCAAATCTGCCAAAGTCGCTATCCTCGGTTTCACTTTCAAAGAAAATTGTCCAGATACCCGCAATACCAAGATTGTGGATATTTACAACGAACTGAAAGAATACGGCATCACCGCAACGGTGGCGGATCCTGCAGCGGATGCAGCGGAAGCCAAACAGTTGTACGGTATGGAATTCGTGGATATGGCTACCATCAAGGATTGTGATGCCGTAATCTTGGCTGTAGCTCACGAAGAGTTTAAAACTCTGACCAAAGCGGATTTTGATAAGATGTTTAAAGTAGGGGATAACAGCAAGAAAGTTCTTGCTGATATCAAGGGACTTTTTGACCGCAAAGAATATGAAGCGGCAGGGTATAACTATTGGAGACTATAAGCGAGGAGGGAATAATATATGTTGAAAGAGCAACTTGACCAAAAAGTTGGATTTAGGAATTTTTTGTATAGAAGAGGATATCTGATTACAACGAAAAACAGTCTTAGCATAGAAGAATATCCTTTTTATGGAAATTGGACAATGCAGACAATCAACGATAAATTCTTTTTGTACGCCCATAAGGAGCAGTATACATATATTCGCTGTACAGGAGGTATAACCGCTGTTTTGATAGGTCATGCCTATAACCCGTTTACAATGGAGATTAGTGAGAATGAGATTTTGGATGAGTGTATAAAGGCGTACACGAACAGTGAAAGTGCTTTTTTTGACAAAATAAGCGAACTTACTGGGATACATTTAGTTGCAATTTTCGACAATGAAAAAGCGGTGTTTGTGCAGGATTGTACGGGTATGCAAATGTGTTGCTACGGAAAGTGTAATGAAAACATCTATATAACATCAAACTCTACAATAATCGAAGATGTAGATGTCCCTCAAAAGAATCATTTTGCTATCGACTTGTTAAACAGTAAATCCTATAGGCGTGGCAGTAAATATTTGCCGGGTGATATTACTATTTATGAGGGCGTTTTTAGATTGGGGCCCAACCTATGTCTCAAATATCAGAATAATGAATTTCAAATTGAAAGATTTTACCCAGTAGAACCACACAAGGAACTCAACGAAACACAAAATGATGCTATTAATAGAATCGCACATTTGATAAGAATCAATGTGAGTTTGTGTGCAAAAAAATGGAAGAAACCTGCAATTTCTTTGTCAGGTGGTACTGATAGCCGAACAACTTTTGCTAGTGCAATTGATAATTATGATAAATTTTATTATTACAGTTTTGAAAGCAAACCGCAAGAAACAAGAGATGCTGAAGCCGCGCACAACATTTGTACAGGGTTAGGTTTGGAACACACCATTTACAAGATAACTGATAATAATTCTGACTGCGAAGATTTTGAACTGTTTAAACAAATTGTCGTGCGCAATTGTTCGAATATCAGCATTCCGCGAGATAATGAAATAAGAAAATATTATTTTCTGAGTAATTTGGATGATTTTGAGGTTGAACTTAAATCGTGGGCGTCTGAAATAGGAAGAGCAAGTTGGGAAAAGCGCTATGGATTCAGACTTCCGGATAAACTTACGGCAAGACATCTAAGTATTTTTCAAACAAGGTTTTTTGGTGAGCCATCCTTGTTATTACAAAGCGATAAGGCATATAAAGAATTTATGAAAAAATCTTTGTTTGTCCACCCGATGTATAACTACGAAGATAGTGATATGTTCTTTTGGGAATATAGAGACGGTGCGAAAGGTTCTATTGTTACAACCGGTCAAAACATCTTTAATTTCCAGGTTACGATGCCTATGAACAACCGTAAAATCATTGATATGTTTTTGTGGTATCCACATGATTTCAGAAAGTCTAATGGCGTACACAAGGGGGTTATTAGCGTCAACAACCCCTCCTTGATTAATGTCGGTAACAGTGTGCACAATGGCTATTCTAATGTTAAACGCGTGCTTTTAGAACGAGTTTATTATTATTACAGAACATTGTTTTATAAAGGTTAAATATTAACGAATGCCATGAATGGGGTGTATAGATTGTGGGTTACAAACATTTAAAATTTCCCGAAAACAGTGTGTTTTTGGTAACGGGTGCCGCCGGCTTTATCGGCTCTAACCTGTGTGAAGCGATTCTCGATATGGGGTATACCGTCCGTGCTTTGGATGACTTGTCCACCGGCAAGCAAGCAAATGTAGATATGTTTGCCAACAATCCGAATTACACCTTCATAAAGGGTGATATCAAAGATCTTGATACCTGTATGAAGGCGTGCGAGGGTGTTGATTACGTTCTCAATCAGGCTGCGTGGGGCAGTGTGCCGCGCTCAATTGAAATGCCGTTGTTCTATTGCAGAAACAATATAGAGGGCACGCTCAATATGCTGGAGGCCGCTCGCCAAATGGGTGTCAAGAAGTTTGTGTACGCTTCCAGTTCCTCGGTGTACGGCGATGAACCCAATTTGCCCAAAACAGAGGGAAGAGAGGGCAATTTGCTTTCTCCCTATGCACTGACTAAGCGCTGTGATGAAGAATGGGCGAAACTGTATACCAAGCTGTACGGCTTGGATACCTACGGTATGCGGTATTTTAACGTGTTTGGCCGCAGACAGGATCCCGATGGCGCGTATGCGGCAGTGATCCCGAAATTCTTGAAACAGTTGATGAACGGTGAGACCCCCACCATCAACGGCGACGGCAAACAAAGCCGCGATTTCACCTATGTGGATAACGTGATCGAAGCGAATTTTAGAGCTTGTCTCGCGCCGAGCGAGGCGGCAGGCGAAGCGTTTAATATTGCGTACGGCGGTAGAGAATATCTGATCGATATTTACTACGGTCTTACCAAGGCACTGAACGTGGATATTGAACCGCATTTCGGCCCCGACCGTAAAGGCGATATTAAGCATTCTAACGCGGACATTTCCAAAGCTCGTCGTTTGCTTGGATATGACCCCGATTATAGTTTTAAAGACGGCATTAAGCTTGCCATTGAGTGGTATAAGGAGAATTTGTAAGTGATGATAAATCTGAAAAAGATTCTTAATCGAAGCACTCGAGGAAAAATAATGTATTCGCTAAAGTGGCTCCCGGACAAGCCATATTTGCAACTTTTTTATTGGGCTACAACAGGTAGACGTATTAACTTCAAACACCCAAAGGGATTCAACGAAAAGTTGCAATGGTTAAAAATCAACGATCGTCATCTTGAGTATTCTAAATTGGTCGATAAATTTGCTGTTCGTGAGCATATTACAGAAGTTTTGGGAGAAGAATACCTTTTTCCACTTTTAGGACATTGGCGTTCTTTTGAGGATATTGATTTTAAAGCTCTTCCCAATCAATTTGTTCTTAAATGCAATCACGATTCAGGTAGTACCAGAGTGATTAAAAACAAGACATCTCTTACGCAAGCGGATTTTAACGAAATGAGATCGTTTTATACGAAAAAACTTAAAAGAGACTTTTTTAATGCCGGTCGCGAATACCCGTACAAAGGAATTGAACCGTGTATTATTGTTGAGCAATTTATGGTTAATGAAAGCAACCCTGAAAGCAGTATTGAGGATTATAAGTTTTATTGCTTTGGCGGTGAACCGAAAGCCGTTTTGATTGTTACCGATCGCAATGTGGATTGTCGATTTGATTTCTTTGATATGGAGTTCAACCATTTGGACATCCAAAAACAGCATCCTAACGCGGATAAGCCAATCAAGAAACCGAAGTGTTTCGATGAAATGAAGGTCATTGCGCGCAAGTTGGCGGCTGAAAAAAAGATGGTTCGTATTGATTTGTATGAGCTTAATGGTACGATTTATTTTGGAGAATACACTTTTTTCCCGGGCGGCGGTTTCGACTTGTTAAAGCCGGAAAAATGGGAAAAGCAATTTGGTGAGTGGATAGATTTAAATAAATGATGGAGTTGTTGGTATGAGTAGCACATTTTTGCCGAAAGTTTCTATAGTTATACCGGTATATAATGGTTCAAATTATGTTGGAGAAGCTATTGACAGTGCATTGGCACAAACATATACCAATTTTGAGGTAATTGTTGTAAATGATGGTTCTACCGATAATGGGAAGACCGAAGAAATAGCTTTGTCCTACGGCGATAAGATCCGCTATTTCAAGAAAGAAAACGGCGGTGTTTCTTCAGCTCTCAACTTTGGCATCTCCATGATGACGGGTGAGTATTTTTCTTGGTTATCACATGACGATAAGTATGAGCCGTATAAGTTGGAACATCTGGTCGCAGCTTTGTCGAAAATCGAAGACAGAAAAAAAGTTATTGCTATCAGTGGCGTATATTTTATCGATTTCAATTCTAAAAAAATCAAAGATGGTAACAGCCATTTGATTCAGTCAAAGATATATTCGGGTCGCGAAATGTTGGACTTTTCGCTTGAGTACGGTGTTTTGAATGGTTGCGCAATGCTTATACCCAAAACAGCGTTTGACGAATGTGGCGGTTTTGATGAAGAGTTGCGGTATAACCAAGACGGTTTGAAATGGAATCAGATGTTTTTTGCAGAATATTCTTTGCTGGCCGACACCCAAAACAAGGATGTGATGCACAGGTTGCATGCTATGCAGGACTCCAAAAGACGCAGGGATCTATTGCTCAGCGATTCTGTTAAAAACAGCAAGATCATCGCTCCGTACTTCATTGCAATTAGCACAAAGAAAAACAACTATTTTAAACGCTACACTCAGAGATGGGCAAGATTATATTGTAACGAGGCGGTTAAAGAATGTATCCACCTAGGTAGAGAGGCAAAGATATTTTCTTTTTTGGATGTTTTGGAACTTGAGGGTTGTTTGCTTTTGGGTATGGGTAGGAATATATTAAAAAAGGCATATCATAAACTTGTGTTCCGCATAAAATAATTCTGTTGCAGGTGGGCATATGATTTGGTATTTAGGCAATATACTGATTTTGACGCTGATACAGCTCTTTTTCGTGAACGGAGACAGTGTGAAAAATCTACGCTCCGATTGGCTTGGGCTAGAGCGCAAAAACTTCGGAAGAAAGCTAATTTGTATTGTGGGCACTCTCAATTGGATTCTTCTATCCGGTTTGAGAGGATTAACTGTAGGTGCTGACACCGCCGGTTACAAAGTTAGTTTTTTGAGTACTCAAAACCAAGCCTGGGGATCTGTTTTTGATGATCTTACAGCGAAATTTATTCATGGCGAGGACATAAAAGATCCCGGCTATGATGTATTCATGAAAATCTGTCAAATTTTCACGAATGATTTTCAAGTTTATTTAGTTATCGTAGCAATACTTTTCTTCGTGCTGATGGGGATTGCTGTGTATAAATATTCCAATAATCCTTATCAAAGTTTTTTATTGTTTTCTACTCTGTTTTATTCTTTCTTCGCTATTACCGGCGTACGTCAGACGATCGCTACTGCTATCGTTGTATTTGGTGGCATTAAATTTATAAAAGAACGAAAACCGCTTCCGTTTTTGCTGTTATTCGTAGTTGCAGTACCGATCCATATGTCTGCGATTTGTTTCTTACCGTTTTATTTTATCGCTCGCATCAAAATCAACAAAGGCACTTTGTTAACATACTGGGTTGCGATTGCGTTATCTTTTATTTTTAGGACACAGTTTATGAATTTCTTAGGTGAACTGGTTGGATATGATGATTATAGTATGAACGAAGGTGCGACAGCTGGAACTTTTATGATCTTGCTGCTTTTGGTTGCGCTTGTTACAACACTGTTCTATAAATTTGTTGCAGATAATGATGATCCGATGGTTACAATGTCAATCAACGCTTTGTTTATAGCTTGTATCTTCTCTTCGTTTTTGCTGATTAACCAAAATACAATGCGCGTTGTTCAGTACTATTCGCTGTTTTTGATGTTCCTGTTGCCGGAATTGAAGAACATCTTCAAAAATCAGTTTTCGGTTTATTGCTACCGCATTGCTTATGTGGGGCTGTTAGTCTTTTTGTTGGTGCGGCAGGCACCGGTATATAAATTCTTTTGGATGTAAAATATAACGGAAAGGATGTGCCGCGTGAAGGTTTTACAGATTAATTGTGTGTATAAAAAAGGCAGCACAGGCAAAATAGTGTTAGATCTTCATAACAGTCTGTTGTCAGGTGGTCACGAATCCATTGTATTATACGGTCGAGGCAAGCGTATTCGAGAAGAAAATGTATACAAAGTCTCCACTGAATTGGAAGGGAGAATACATTCAGTGTTATCGAAAGCGTTTGGTGTGGATTTTGGATTTTCGCCGATTGCGACCGCTAATTCTATTCGAATCATAAAAAAAGAAAAACCGGACGTTGTGCACCTGCATTGTTTGAACGGTCATTTCGTGAACGTATATCGTTTGGTGAAATTCTTAAAGAAAAACAAAATTAAGACCGTTTTAACTTTACACGCAGAAATTATGCACACCGCAGGTTGCGAGCACGCAATGGATTGTGAGAAATGGATGAGCGAATGCTGCGATTGCTGGAAAATCAAAGGTTTTATATCAAAATATTTTCGTGATGATGCAAGACACTGCTATCGCTTGATGAAAAAAGCGTTTGCCGGTTTCGAAAATTTGACGGTTGTTGGCGTTTCGCATTGGATCACCGAGCGAGCGAAACAATCTCCGATTTTCAAAGATGCCAAATTTGCAACTGTACATAATGGAATCAATACCGATGTGTTTCAGCCCAGAGAATATACGGAACTGAAAAGGAAATTAGGTATCGATGATGAACGGAAAATCATTCTGCATGTAACACCCAATTTCAATCACGCTATCAAAGGTGGCAAATATGTGCTTGAGTTAGCCAAAATGATGCCTGAATATCAATTCATTATAGTTGGTTTTAACGGTGATAAAAATTTGCTTCCACCTAACATTATGCCGATTGCGCATACGCAAGATCAAATCGAATTGGCGCAGTACTACTCTATGGCGGATTGCTGTGTGATAACCAGCTTGCGGGAAACTTTCTCTATGGTTTGTGTCGAGGCGAACGCTTGCGGTAGTCCAATGGTTGCTTTTCATGTTGGTGGTATCCCTGAAGCTATATCAAAAGATATGGGAGAGACAGTACAGCCTTTTGATATTGAGTTGTTGAAAAAAGCAGCGAAAAAATGGTCTGATACGCAAATTACGGATAGCACAACGCAAACTGTCATCGATAAGAATAGTAAAAACGTAATGTTTTGCAAACATCTTTGTGTTTATCAAGCTTAATACAAAATAAAAAAGGGGGGAGATGCGATGTCGTCAAAAAAAGATTCTCGAGTTGTCCATTATTTATCTTTTTATCATGACGAAAACGAAGTTAATGGTCGAAAGAAAGAGATTGCTGCTCAGCAGAAAGTGCGCTATATCGGTAGTTGCATTTTGAAAAGTGGTGCAAAACTGAAAATTGTTTCAACAGCTGTTTTGGATGCTTCAGCTAGATTGTTTATGCCTCAAAAAAATGTCACTGTATCAGATGAGGAACAACATATTTATATCTCCGCCGTGCATCCGAAAACAAAACTTTCTGGTTTGTATATGAAGCTGGCCGTTACTTCGTACTTGCTTTTTCACGTCAAAAGAAACGACTGCGTTATCGCTTATCACAGTCCCTCGTATATTTGGCCTTTACGTATATTTAAATTCTTCAAGAAAAATCGTTTAGTGCTTGAATTTAACGATTTGTATCATCTGTTGTACACCGATACAAAAAAATCGCACACTATTCAAAATAAAGAACAAAGACTACTCAATCTTCCTGATGGTTTTATCTTGGCCTCTCCGTTCATGCGTGAATTGATCGGCGATAAAAAGAGTATAGTAAATTATGGTAGTTACTCTGTTTTTGAGGAGGACGGAAACACGAGGGAAATGTGTCAGGAACATCTGATTATCTATACGGGGATTATAGAAACATTACGAAAAGGTGCTTTTACCGTGGCGGAAAGTGCCGCATATCTGCCAAAAGGATATACTATTCAGATTGCTGGTTTCGGCGCTGAAGTGGATATTATTAAATTAAAAAATTTATGCGATACGGTCAATCGAAACATTGGACGAAAAGCGGTTGAATATATTGGCTGTTTAAACCATAGCGAACTTTCTAAGTTAATGCAAAAAGCATGTCTTGCCATAAATGCACATACCTACGCAGAAAACGAAATTTGGAAATCAAAGTATTCCTTTCCCTCTAAAATTCCGCTTAATATGGCGAACGGATTGTTTGTGGTAACCTATCCCTATGAAATTATAACAACTTCTCCCATGAAAGATGCTTGTATTTTTTTTGAGGAGCTCACAGGAAAGAGTATGGCCAACGCAATCGTCAGGGGAGTGGAAATGACACGGAACTCTTCTGTAAATCCAAAAACGATTATCCGAAAAATGGATGAAGAGTTTTTGGTTCAAATAGCCAATCTAATCGATAGTTGATGGTTTACAAGTAAAGGATACAGTAATGAACAATAATAAAAAAGTTACTCGCAATCTAACAAGTTCCATAATTGGGCAGATAATAGCCATTACCGTTGGTCTTCTTATTCCGCGGCTTTTTATTGTGGGATACGGTTCTGCGGTGAATGGTCTCATTAGCTCTATAAACCAAATATTGGTGTATTTAGGATTGTTTGAAGCCGGCGTAGGTGCCACAACCCTTGTAGCATTATATAAGCCGATTGCAACACAGGAAAAAGACAGTATCAACTCTATACTGTCTGCAACTAATCAATATTATAAAAGAACAGGTACACTCTATTTTGTGTTTTTGGTTTTATTGAGCGTACTTTTTCCGTTCTTAGCAAAAGAAAACCTCAATTATAGTTCGGTTTTTTTAATTGTATTTTTTAGTGGAATATGTAATGTGATCAGTTTTTATTTCCAAGGAAAATACAGACTGCTTTTGCAAGCAGAAGGTAAAAATTACATAATAACCAACTTAACCAGTGTCACAACCTTGCTAGTTGGTGTTATGAAAATCATCTTGCTTTCGCTCAAGATTAACGTGGTTCTGATTATTGCATCAACCACAATAATACATTTAATACCTTTTGCTTATATAATGTTTTATATCAGAAAAAGATATTCTTGGATCAATCTAAAAGTTCAACCCGACACAAAAGCGTTGGACCAGCGAAATTTTGTTTTACTTCATCAGGTTTCAGATTTAATTTTTTACAATACAGACATATTAATACTGACACTTTTCTGCGATTTCAAAGTGGTCAGCGTATATTCGCTCTATAAACTTATATTCGGTCATCTGGAAAGTATCATTTCCGTTGTTTCTCGTTCTTTTACTTTTTTACTTGGGCAAACCTACCAGACTAATATAGAAAAGTATAAAAAAAATATCGATGTATACGAATCTCTTTATACAGGTTTGTCATCTGCCGTTCTAACCGTTGCACTATATTTGACACTTCCTTTTTTGAAGTTATATACAGTTGGTGTAGTGGATATCAATTATGTGGATTATTTGTTAGCAGTTCTATTTACCGCTGCATCATTTTTTACCGCTGTTCGCAATCCAATGATGATAACGATCAATTTTGCTGGTCATTTTAAAAAAACAACATGGCAGACGTTGCTGGAAGCGATTATTAATTTGTTAGTTTCCTTGGTCGGTGTGTATTTCTTGGGAATATATGGTGTGCTACTTGGAACAGTTGTTGCATTGATCTATCGCACGAATTTTGTTGTTTTGTATTCTAACATAAAGTTAATGCACAGATCGCCTTTAAAAACATATTTTATTCATTTTGTAAATTTAATTTTGCTGGTTGCTTTGCAATTTCTTTTCTCGTTCATATTTACGGAAATTAACACTTATCTAAAATTTTTATTGTATCGTACGGTGATGATTTTCATATCTTTAGTAGTATTCTT
>JAZRQN010000014.1:0-10743 GCA_045649855.1 Acutalibacteraceae bacterium
CACACGGTCAAACCGCTGTCCGACACAAACTCGAACACGGTACGGGTGTAATAGTCAAGGCCGCGCACGATATGGGTATCAATCTCAAACGGCAGTTCCGCCGCGGTCAAGCACGCTTTCACCGCTTCAAAATGCTCGGCACACTCTTCGCAGAGGAAATCCAGCATCACGGGTGCTTTGTCGGCAATCTCCGCGCAAACGGGAGATTTGCAATCCAGAATACGCATCGGGTTGCGATCCAGACGATCCAGACAGGTGCCGCAAAGCTCGTCTTTTTTGGACTCAAAATAGCTTTTCAGCGCCTCGTGGTACTTTGCACGGCAGGTGGGACAACCGATGGAATTGATACGCAGGGTAACACCTTTCACGTGCAGGCTTTCCAGCACGGTGTGTGCCAGCGAAATGACTTCCGCATCCGCCTGCGGTGCAGCCGCGCCAAAGCACTCCACGCCAAACTGGTGGAACTCGCGCAGTCTGCCTTTTTGCGCCTTTTCGTAGCGATAGCAAGAGGTGATGTAGGATGCTTTCACAGGGAGAGAACCATTGTGCAGACCGTGCTCAAGAAGCGCACGCGCCGCACCTGCAGTGCCCTCAGGACGCAACGTTACCGAACGGCCGCCTTTGTCCTCGAAAGTATACATCTCCTTTTGAACCACGTCGGTGGTCTCGCCTACCGAGCGCAAAAAGAGGTTGGTGTGTTCAAACACAGGGGTACGGATCTCACCGTAACCGAAATCCTGCGCTACACCCAAAGCGGTCTGCTCAACGTATTGCCATTTATGGCTTTCGGCAGGCAACACGTCTTCGGTGCCGCGAGGTGATTGTGTGATCAATTCCATGATAATTCTTTCCTTTCGCAGAAAAGGAGAACAGCGGTCGCCCGCCGTCTCCTTTCAATTAAGCATTGTGGGGATTGACGATGTTACGCCAATCGAGGTCGCCGCGCTCCAGACCGTGGATCAACACTTCGGCGGTAGCGATATTGGTAGCAACGGGAATGCTGCGCATATCGCACAAGCGGAACATATCGCTCTCACGCGCCTCGTGATCCTTCACCGACAGCGGATCGCGGAAAAACAACAGCAAATCGATCTCATCGCAAGAAATACGTGCGGAAATCTGCTGTTCACCGCCCTGAGCACCGCTCATGTAACGGGTAATATTCAAGCCCGTTGCTTCGGCAACCATCTTGCCTGTCGTTCCGGTGGCACACAGGTTATGGCGACTGAGAATTCCACAGTACGCAATACAGAACTGCACCATCAGTTCTTTTTTAGCATCATGAGCAATCAAAGCAATATTCATACGGCAACATTCCTTTCTGTTTGATAACTTACATTTTATGCAACGGTGCTAACGGCACCTGGTCGCCGATAAAACGGCGAGCAATATTGGAAAAACACAACGCCGCGTTACAATCCAGCGGCAACGGTCTGCCGTTGGCATTCGCCACAGCGACCATTTCATCTTCCGGGATGATGCCCAGCAACTGCAGGGCGCTTTCATCAATGATGGTGTCCACGTCCGGCATACTGCCGTCAATAATTTTGCGCGGACGCAAGCGATTGATGATCAAGCGCGCAGGCACGCCCCGTTCGGACAGCATATCGCTCAAAATGTGTGCATCCCTTGCACACACCATATCGGGGGTACATACCACAAGCGCTTGTTCCGCCGCGGCGACCGCCGTTTTAAAGCCGCGTCCCACACCAGCAGGACAATCAACGATTACCACGTCGTAATATTTGGAAAGACCGCGTGCCAGCCGTTGCATCTGTTCAGGCGTGCAAAGCTGTTCAAGCGACATGGGCGCAGGCATCACAAAGACGTTTTGGAACACGGGAGATGCATACACGGCTTTCACGGGTTCGCAACGACCGGCGAACACATCGGCAATGTCATACACTGTATTGTTACCAACACCGAGCATCAGATCCAGGCTTCGCAGACCTGCATCACCGTCGATGAGCAAAATACGTTTACCCAGTCGCGCCAACGCATAGGCAAGTCCTGCCGAAACGGTGGATTTACCTGTACCGCCCTTACCGGACGTTACCACAATCACGCGTCCCATCGCCGTTCTCCCTTCCTCACAAATTCAAAACATACACCACTGTATTTTATCACATTCTTTTAGGAATGTAAATAGTTTTACGGTAATAAAACGCCGTCTTGTGTCGGCGGATCACCCACCGTTTTGGAATTGAAATACGCATCCATAATGGTGCGCGCCACCTGCGCAGAAGCAGCAGACGTACCGCGTTCCATGACCACCGCCACCGCAATCTCGGGATTCTCAACAGGTGCGTACGCGATGAAGACACCGTGGTCGCTCTGATCTTTGACACCCGTCTGTGCAGTACCTGTTTTGGCGGCTACGGTATACGTTGCCGTGCCGAAAGAGGAAAATGCAGTACCGCTTTTTACAACCTGGATCATACCCTCTCTCACCGTTTCGATTGCCTCCGCAGACCAGTTTGCTCTTGCCGCTACAACCGGTTCTACCAACGTTTCGGAAGTGCCGTCGTAACTGCGCACGCTATGCACCAAATGGGTTTTGTAACGCACACCGTTATTTGCCAGCATCATCGCATAGGAAGCCAGCTGTATGGGGGTATACAAACCGTTTTGACCGATCGCGAGCTGCAGATTATCACCTGCAGTCCAAAATCCGCCTTGACTTTTCTTGGATTCGGGCGTTACCAGCGTACCGGTCGATTCGCCGATCTCCACGCCTGTCGCAGAGCCAAAGCCCAGTTCGCGGCAGTATTGCAGCAACATATCCGATCCCATCTGTCTGCCGAGATCGTAGAAAAAGAGGTTGCACGATTTCGCAAGGGCGGTTACCACGCTTAAGTTACGATGCACACCCATACATTTGGGCTGATAGTCATCATAAAACGTGTATTTACCGCCGCAAAACAGCAGACTGTTCGGCGAGAGAATTCCCTCGGTCATCGCCGCCATCGCAACGCCCGGTTTAATGGTAGAACCGCACGGAAACGCACCATTCAAAGCGCGGTTAAACAACGGATTGTCGGGATCGTTCAGCAGTTCGTTATAGTTTTGAGAATAGGTGGACAGATCGTAACTCGGCCAGGAAGCACAGGTCAGAACACCACCGTTTTTGACGTCCAGCACCACCGCCGCGCCGCTCTTGACGTCGTGGCCGTTGGCGGTTGCCGTAGACTGTTTGCGCAGTTCTTCCACCTTATTCGCCATCGCGGTCTGCGCAACCTTTTGCAGCGAAGTATCAATGGTCAGGACCACCGAATTACCGGGAATGGGCGCTTGGGTCTCCTGCTCGTCCAACACCGTGCCGTCTGTGTCTTTGATCAGAGTACGAACACCTGCCGTGCCGCGCAGTTCCGACTCCATGGCATCCTCGATACCGCTTTTGCCCACTTCGTCGTTCATAGCATAACCGAGCGCTTTCAGATCTGCGTATTCTTCCGCGTAAATCGGACCGACCGTACCAATCAGATGCGCCGCGGTATCACCGCTGACGTATTCACGCACCGGAACGGTTTCTATATCCACGCCCGGATACAAATCATTGTTTTCCAAAATGCGATACATGGTCGCACGAGAAATATCCCCTGCAAACTCGTACGGATTGCGCACCGCAAATTCCTTGATGGTCATCTCAAAGCGGATGCCTGCCAACACGCGCTGTTCCTGCTGGGAGTAGCCCTGCAGGTTGTACAGCTTGATCATTTCTTCCATACAGTTGTCCGCCGTAGCATACGATGCCATACGCAACCGGGATTTGAGCGTATCCACGCTCGTACCTGTATTCTCTGTAAACGCATACGGTTTATTGCCCGAAATGGGAAGCGTATCGTTCCACGCTTCGCCCGTTTCGCTGAGCAATCGTGCCAGCCGCAACAAACAGTCGTTTTGCAATTTCTGCAATTCTTCAGAATCCCCTACGGGGAAATAATTGTAGTCAAACATAATGGCGTAGGTGGTTCTGTTCACCGCAATGGGCAATAAATTGCGGTCCAGAATCTCACCGCGCGATGCAGGCACGCTGATCTGTGTGGTGATGTTTTTATGCGCCTGAGCGGCATAATAATCGCCTTGCACAATCTGTATTCTGAACAGCGTAACAGCAAAAATGGCGAACACCGACACGATAATCAGCGCCAATGTCAGCATACGTCTGCCGCCAAAATTGATCGGTTTATCGTTCATGTGTTCACCATCCTTTCTATATGATCTGTCAGATCAAACTGTTTCGCGCAACGAACGCGCCAAGCCGTATGCCGCCAGATACACCAGCGGAGACAGTATCAGCGTATACAGTGCGTTGGGCAACAAAATATACCACAGTGCGTGAAACGCACCATCTTGCGCAAACAACACGTAGCGCACCAGCCAATCGATCAGCGTATACGCCGCTATGGTCGCCGCGTTCAACAACAACGCGGACATCCAGTTGTTGCGAATTAACAACTGCACCAACAGACCGCAGGTGCAACCGACGATCATCAACAACAACGCATCAAACCCAAACAGTCTTTCGGTATACAATGCCCATAAACAGCCTGCGCCGATGCCGATGCCGGCGCCGGTGAGCGGACCTTCAAACATTGCAAAACACACCACCGCGGAAATCAGCGGTAACGGGTGTGCACCGCCGACCGTGGGAAACATACGGGGAGATGCTTGCAGTAACGATATCAGCAACAATACCAACGCATATGCAAACCAACGCAGATACATTTTGTCGATCTTGGCGCTGAATTTACCTTTACCGAGTTTCGCCACCGTTGCTCTCCCCCTTTCTCTGTTTATTGTCCCTGTCCGTCAAACGAGGTGATTACCATCACCCGTTTCAAATTGGAAATGTCCACAAACGGTTCTACTAAACCGTACAAAGTCATACCGTCGCTGTCAGGTGCTACCGATGTTACGCGGCCAATGAGCAGTCCCGACGGAAACACGCCGCCCAAACCGGAGGTTACCACAAAATCGCCGCTCACCACCGAAGACGAGCGTTCCAGATAATTGATTCGCAACAAACCGTCCTCCGCCAAGGTCAACGAACCGCCCGTGTAACCGCTCTCATCGGTACGGCTGATCGCCGCACTGGCTTTCAGATCGGGGTGTAAAACGGTACGCACCTTGCTGTAGGTCAGTCCTACCTCTTCCACGATACCGACCAAGCCGTCCGCCGTTACCACAGGATCGCCGGGAGAAATGCCCACCGCAGAACCTGCGTTGATGGAAAAACTGCAAAACGGATCGGAGGGATCCATCGAAATGACCTTGCCGTCCGCAAACGTGTAGTCGGGGTTATCCTCGTGCAAACTGAGGATCTGGTTGTACCAGTCGTTTTGCAACTTCATCTGGTCATACTCCACCAGTTTGTCTCGTAACTCACGATTCTCCGTCGTCAAAGCATCCACCTGCGCGCGCAAATCGCCGTCCCCCACAAAGAAATCGGAAACCGCGTCCGAAATCGAGGTCGCCGCCGTTTGCAACGGGGTTACCAACACTCCGACAGCAGAGGCAAAGAAATTGGAAACGCCGCCGGTCGTGGCCGCATAAATCATCACACCAACCAATGCAAGCGCGATACAGCCCAACACCCGAAACCCGACGGTCTTAAAAAAGTGCTTCACCGGCACATCTCCTTTCAAACGAAAAAATAACGAAAAGCGGGCGACCATCGTCCCCCGCTTTCAATTGCCGCATCAAAATCAGCGTCTGCGATTGGAGCGGAAGTTGCTGGTAACACCGAGATCCAAGCATTTGCCGGTACCGGTAACCACGCAATCGAGCGCATCCTCAGCCACGTGAACCGGCATACCGGTCTCACGGGAAATCAACTGATCCAAGCCGCGCAACAAAGCACCGCCGCCGGTCAGCATAATACCGTTGGTGATAATATCCGCAGAAAGCTCGGGCGGCGTTCTCTCCAGCGTGGAGCGGATCGCATCCACGATGATGGTTACGGGATCCGCCAACGCCTCACGCACTTCTTCCGCGGTGATGGTGATGTTCTTGGGCAGACCGTCCACCAGATTGCGGCCCTTGACTTCCATCTCGACCTTATCTTCCTCTTCGCTGCCGGGGAACGCAGAACCGATCGCAATTTTAATGTCTTCTGCGGTACGCTCACCGATGAGCAGGTTGTATTTCTTTTTGATATACGACACAATCGCATCGTCGAAATCGTCGCCCGCGGTTCTCACAGAGCAAAACGTAACAATGTCGCCCAGCGAGATAACTGCGATTTCGGAAGTGCCGCCGCCGATATCAACCACCATGCAACCTGCCGCTTCTTCTACCTGCAGACCTGCACCGATTGCCGCCGCCATCGGCTCTGCAATCAATTCAACGTCTTTCGCGCCTGCCTGACGAGCCGCATCTTCCACCGCGCGGCGTTCCACTTCGGTAACACCCGAGGGGATACACACAATGATGCGCGGACGGCGAGCCCAAGTGGATTTGAGCGCCGCTTTGATGAAATGACGCAACATAGCCGAGGTTACGTCAAAGTCAGCGATAACACCATCCTTCAACGGACGGATCGCGGAAATGGAACCGGGAGTACGACCGATCATTTCTTTCGCCTCACGGCCGACCGCCATCACTTCGTCGCGTTTCAAGTCGACGGCAACCACCGACGGCTCGCGCATAACGATGCCTTTGCCTCTCATATACACCAATGTATTCGCAGTACCGAGATCGATACCGATGTCGCCTCTGTTAAACCACATAACTAATCCTTCCTTTCAATCGATCCTCTTATATTCGATCCTTTACACCTCGCAAAGGAAACATTTGCCGATTCGCAATATAGTATTATATACTATACCGGAAAAATTCTCAACAATAAAATGAAATTTTTCGGATTTTTTTACAAATCCACTCCAAAATCCTTCAAAAAACGGTACACTCTGGCGCCGGGCAGTCCCATCACCGTGTAAAAATCTCCTTCAATCCCTTTCACAAACCGCATACCAAACCCCTGGATGCCGTAACTCCCTGCTTTATCCATAGGTTCGCCCGTTGCAACGTACGCTTCCGCTTCCGCGCGGCTGATCGGGTAAAAATGCACCGTTGCAACATCTGTAAAGCCGTCGCACTTGTCAGGCGAACACGCCCACACGCCGGTCATCACCTGATGTGAACGCCCGCTCAGTGAAAGCAACATTTCCACCGCATCTTGCGCATCGCGCGGTTTACCAAGCACACGGTCATCCAATACCACCACCGTGTCCGCACCCAGCACCACACGGTCGGGATGCATTTTAAAAACCGCTTCCGCTTTGCTTCTGGCAAGTTCTCTGGTGTAGTCGCAAGGCGCCAACTCACGAGGCGCCGTCTCATCATCCGCAACGCACACCTCAAACGGTACACCTGCCAGTTGCAGGATTTCCCGTCTTCTCGGCGATGCGGACGCCAACACGATTTCTGTCATATTACGCTCTCCCCGTAGAGCCAAAGCCGCCCTCGCCGCGCGCAGTTTTGTCCAGTTCATCCGTTTCCACAATCGCGGGCAACAGCACCGGCATAATCACCATCTGTGCAATTCGCTCGCCCGGTTGCACCGTGTAAGCGGCATCGCTCTGGTTGATCATACCCACCTGCACTTCACCCGTATAATCACTGTCAATGACACCGACGCAGTTGGAGAGGGTCAAACCGTGCTTGATCGCCAGACCGCTTCTGGCGAAAATGAGTGCTACCGTTTCGGGGGACGGCAGACCGATCGCAATACCCGTGGGAATGCGCACGCGTTCACCCGGCTGCACGGTCAGCGGTTCTTCCAGCCACGCGTGCAGATCCATACCCGCACTGCCGTCGGTCGCACGGACGGGAATCATCGCATTTTCTCTTACTTTTTTTATTTTTAACATCACGATACTTCGCTCCTTGACGTATATTTTCTAATATAATTATATAGTATTTTCCATTTTTTTCAATCGCTTCTCAAAAAAAATATGACAAATCCTCGTTTTTATGATAAAATAAATATGACTAAAAAGAAACGATTGACTCCAAAGCAGAAAGGCAGTGCGATTATGCCACCTCCGGTAAACAACAAATTCAAAGAGCCGAAACCCAAAAACATACGGGAAATTCCCGGATATCTCATGCGCCTGTTCGTTGGCTTTTTCCATCGTCTGTTTTATATTATCGGCATCGTTTGGGAAGCCAAACCCATCATTTTATTTTTGATGATGCTCATTTCGCTGTTAAACGGTATTCTGCCCGTTGTGGGCGCATACATCGGCGCTGCTTTGCTGAATGCTTTAGCAGGTGCTTTTGTCGGCAACGTGCCGTTTTCCGGCATTTTGCGGTTGTTGATCATACAGTTTGCATATCTGTTCGGCAGCCGCCTGGTAGCTGAATTTAACACCATCGTTACCCGCGTATCGGGTGAAACAGTCAGCAACCACATTAAAGAAAAGATTATGCACAAAGCCAAAGAACTGGATCTGCGGAATTTTGACCTGCCCGATTTTTACGAACGGTTGGAAAACGCCAATCGCGAGGCCGGTATGCGTCCTTTGCAGATTTTGAGTTCTACTTTCAATATGATCAGCAGTATCATCAGCATGGTCAGCTTTGTGGCAATTTTGTGGGCTGTTACACCGCTCGCCCCCGTTACCATTGTTATCATCTCCATCCCCTCTGCAGTGGTCAACTTCATCTACCGCGGCAAAAACGTGCAGTATATGCGTTTCCACTCCAAGGAACGCCGTCAGATGTGGTATTTTTCCGACCTGTTGGTCAACAAGGATATGGCAAAAGAAATCCGCCTGTACAACCTGTCCGACAGCCTGATTGAGAAATACCGCAAGGTGTTTCGGAAATATTTCCGCGGCGTCAAGAAATTGATTCTCGGCGAGGGCGCTTGGAACATCGGCTTGAATATTCTGTCCACCGCTGTCAACTGCGGTCTGTTCCTGTTCATTGCCTATCAGGTAACGTTGGGAAAAATGCAGGTCGGCGACTATTCGCTGTATACGGGTGCACTCACCTCTATCGCCAGCGGTGTAACCGCTCTCATCAGCACCACCGCCACCATTTACGAGGGAACGCTGTTTATTGAAAATCTCATCATTTTCTTAAAAGAACCGCGCACCATTCTCCCACTTTTGCCTACACCTGCCCCCATCATCCGTCATATCGGACATACTTTCCGCTTTGAAGACGTGTGCTTCTCGTATCCCGGTACCAATCGCATGGTGCTCGATCACGTCAATCTGGAGATCGGCGCAGGCGAAACGATGGTATTGGTCGGACTCAACGGTGCAGGAAAAACCACCCTGCTCAAACTGTTACTTCGCTTGTACGATCCCACGTCCGGCACCATTTATATGGATGACAAGGATATCCGCTTGTACGATCCCGAAGAACTGTATCGCATTTTCGGTATCATCTTTCAGGATTTCGGCAAATACGCCGCAACCGCATCCGAGAACATCGCATTCGGTCAGGTAGAGCGTGAGGCAAACGATGCCGATATCAAAGCCGCCGCAGAGGCCGGCAATGCAGATGATTTCATCAACCGCTTACCGCTCGGATATGACACACCGCTGATGCGCTGGTTTGAAGAAACAGGTATTGAACTGTCCATCGGACAGTGGCAGAAACTCGCCGTATCCCGTGCGTTTTACCGTGATGCGGACGTGCTCATTCTGGATGAGCCCACCGCCTCACTGGATGCGATTGCGGAGCAGGAGATTTTCCGCCAGTTCGATACGTTGCGCGAGGGCAAAACCACCATTTTTGTGTCCCATCGTTTGTCCAGTGCCACCACTGCTTCCAAGATCGTCGTGTTACAGCACGGCAAGGTAGTGGAAGAGGGCACCCATTCCCAGTTGATGCAAGCGCAAGGCCAATATTACGAACTCTTTTCCACCCAAGCGGAACGGTATATCCAGTCTGCGAAAGAAATGGAGAATGCATAAACTATGCAACATCGTATCCTTCAACTGCACGATACAGGCGTCTCACACGCAACGCAGCACGCCGCAGGCGAAGCGCTTGCCAAAGAGATGCTGTCAATCGTTTGCGGTATTCCTGCAGAAACGATTTGCTTTCTGCGTACCGAACACGGCAAACCGTATATCGACATACCAAACGTACATTTCAGCATCAGCCATTCGGATGATCGGGTGATGTGTGCCATACATACATCGCCTGTCGGTGCTGACATCCAGCGCATCGCACCTGTTCGTGAAAACGTGTTGCAAAGGGTATGTACGCCTGCCGAACGTGTCTTTATCGGTGCAGATGCACGCCGTTTTGCCGAGGTGTGGACACGCAAAGAAGCGTACGCCAAACTGGTCGGAGCAGGATTGTCTTACGGTTTGCAAAACATCGTCGTTGCGGACGAAAACGGTCTTACCCGTACCGTGTGTGATTGCCACGTCATCACCAAAGAACATGACGGATATATGTATTCCATCGTTTGGAACGAATAAAAAAACGTGCTGTGAGCGCTCCGTTGCCACAGCACGTTTTTGTTTTATTTGATCAGCAAGGTCAGTATCGGTGCAATCACAATGGCAGGCAACAAGTCCGCCACTTTGATTTTGGTAACGCCCAACATATTCAGACCCAAGCCCATAATAAGCACCGAACCTGCACAGGTCATCGCGGTGATAGCGGCATCGGTGAGCAACGGTTGCAAAACGCCCGAAAGCAGCACCAATCCGCCTTGTAACACGAACACGGACACGGCGGCAAATATGACACCGATGCCCAGCGGTACCG
>JAZRQN010000015.1:0-11419 GCA_045649855.1 Acutalibacteraceae bacterium
TCTTTAAAGGTATATTACCCAGTCTAGGAGCGTGCTTAATTGCAGGCTTGGTTATGGAAATATTTAATTTACATGGCTGGTTCGGATTGGTAATTAATTGTGGAGTTATGGTTTTTGTATATACTGTGGCTATGTATTATAAGGGAATGGATGATTATGAAAAACAATTATTACAAGGTTTGTTTTTTAAGTTAAAATTAAAAAGGAGTAGATAATTATGTTCAAAAATAAAACCTTACTTATCACCGGAGGTACCGGTTCGTTCGGCAATGCTGTGCTGAACAGATTTTTGGAGACGGATATCGGAGAAATTCGTGTATTCTCGCGTGATGAGAAAAAACAGGATGATATGCGCCATGAATTCCAGGCGAAAATGCCTGAAGTCGCCGGCAAAATCAAGTTTTATATCGGCGATGTACGCGATCTGGCATCGGTCAAGAATGCGATGCACGGAGTGGATTATATCTTCCACGCTGCCGCGCTCAAGCAGGTGCCTTCCTGTGAATTTTTCCCCATCGAGGCGGTCAAAACCAATGTGCTGGGTACCGATAATGTGCTGACTGCCGCTATTGACGAAGGCGTCAAATGTGTTATCTGTTTGTCTACCGATAAAGCTGCATACCCTGTGAATGCGATGGGCACCAGCAAGGCTATGATGGAAAAGGTGGTTGTTGCTAAGAGCCGCACCGTCAGTCCCGATAAGACGAAGATTTGTTGCACTCGCTACGGCAACGTGATGTGTTCCCGTGGTTCTGTTATCCCACTGTGGATCGAGCAGATCAAAGCAGGTAATCCTATCACCATCACAGAGCCTTCCATGACTCGTTTTGTTATGTCTTTGGAAGAAGCGGTGGATCTCGTGTTGTTTGCGTTTGAAAATGGCGTCAGTGGTGATATTCTGATCCAAAAAGCGCCTGCTTGTACCATTGAAACATTGGCAAAAGCGGTAACCGGTTTGTTTGCACCTGAAACCGAAATTAAAGTGATTGGCATTCGTCACGGTGAGAAAATGTATGAAAGTTTGCTCACTAATGAAGAGTGCGCTAATGCTGTTGATCTGGGCGGCTTCTACCGTGTGCCTGCGGACAAGCGTGACTTGAACTATGATAAGTATTTTGTGGAAGGTAACACCGAACGAGATTTGCTGACCGCTTTTAATTCAAATAATACCGAGCTTCTTGATGTGGAACAGGTTAAGGAAAAACTGCTTTCTTTGGCGTATATCCGCGAAGAACTCGCTGCATGGGAGCAAAAATGATGAAATTTTTAGTATTAGGCTGTAATGGTATGGCCGGACATGTAATTTCTTTGTACTTGAAAGAACAAGGACACGATGTGTTTGGTTTTGACCGTGTAAAATCCTCGCTTATCGAGAGTGTAAGTGGAGATGCCAGAGACGCAGACTCGCTTCGCAAATTAATTACCGCGGATAAATACGATTCTGTGATCAATTGTATCGGCATTCTGAATCAGTTTGCCGAACAAAACAAAGCGTTGGCATCCTATCTCAACGGATATTTGCCGCATTTGTTAGCTGAAATCACGGACGGCACTGATACTCAGGTAATTCATATGAGCACTGACTGTGTGTTTTCCGGCAAACGCGGACAATATACCGAAGATGATTTTTGCGATGGCGAAACGTTTTATGATCGTTCCAAAGCTTTGGGTGAATTGAATGATCATAAAAACATCACGCTTCGGAATTCTATTGTCGGCCCTGACATCAACCAGAAGGGAATAGGTCTCTTGAACTGGTTTATGCAGCAAGAAGGGGATGTGAACGGCTTCACCAAAGCAATGTGGACCGGTCAAACCACCCTGCAACTTGCTAAAACAATGGAAGCAGCTGCAAAGGAAAAAGCCTTCGGTTTGTACAATACCGTTCCCGATACTTCTATTTCCAAGTATGAGCTTCTGAAACTGTTTAATCATTATATGCGTGGCGATGCGATTACCGTACATGCCATCGAAGGTATCAACGCTGATAAATCCCTTAAGCGCACAAAGTTCGATTTCGATTATCGCATACCGGACTATGAATGCATGGTACGTGAACTTGCAGATTGGATGAAGCAACATAAATCTCTGTACCCCCATTATGATTTATAAGGTGATAGTATGAGTAAGTTGAAATTAATGACCATTTTAGGCACCAGACCTGAAATAATCAAAATGTCCGCCATCATCAAAAAGTGCGACAAATATTTTGAACACATTTTGGTGCACACAGGACAGAACTATGATTACACTTTGAATGAAGTATTTTTCAAAGATCTTGGCATCCGCCAACCTGATTACTATCTGGGCGTAGTGGGAGAAAACCTCGGCCAGACGATGGGCAATGTTATTGCAAAATCCTATGAACTGATGAGTGAAGTCAAACCCGATGCAATCATTGTGCTTGGCGATACCAATTCCTGCCTTTCCGTGATTGCCGCCAAACGTTTGAAGATTCCGGTATTTCATATGGAAGCAGGCAATCGCTGTAAGGATGAAAATTTACCCGAAGAGGTCATTCGTCGCATCGTAGATGTAACAAGCGATGTCAACCTTTGCTATTCCGAACACGCGCGCAGATATATTCTCGATTCTGGTGTGAAGCCCGAATATACGTATGTGGTCGGTTCGCCTATGGCGGAAGTGCTGTCTTGTTATAAAGACAGCATTGATCAAAGTGATATTTTGGACAAGCTGGGGCTTGCGCAAAAGAAATATATACTCTTGTCCGCTCATCGTGAGGAAAATATTGATATTGAAGCCAACTTCATGTCTTTGATGAATGCGGTAAATGAGATGGCAAAGAAATATGACATGCCCATTTTGTATTCTTGCCATCCTCGTTCGAAAAAGTTTATCGAGCAACGCGGTTTTGAGTTTGATGCGCGCGTGATACAGCATGAACCGCTCGGCTTCTTTGATTATAATCACCTGCAAAAGAATGCTTTTTGCGTTGTTTCTGACAGCGGTACTTTGCCGGAAGAAAGCGCATATTTCCATTATCCTGCAGTTTCCATCAGAACATCTACCGAACGTCCTGAAGCCATGGATAAAGGCGTCTTTACGATTGGTTCCATCACGTCTGAACAGGTGTTGCAGGCAGTCGATTTGGCTGTTGAAATGGCAGTGTCGGATGATTTGCCTGCTGATGTTCCTGCTTATGTGGACGGAAATGTGTCCGCAAAAGTTGTCAAACTGATACAATCCTATACCGGTATTATCAATAAGATGGTGTGGCGTAAATATTGATTTCAAACGCGAACGGAGGTTTATGTGAATATTGACAATATAAAAGCCGCCGTTCCTGCGTTGCTGAACTGGTATGAACTGCACGCACGCTTATTGCCATGGCGGACAGAGCCGACACCGTATCGTGTCTGGATATCCGAAATTATGCTGCAACAAACGAGGATCGAGGCGGTGATACCGCATTATCACGCTTTCTTGAAGCGAATGCCCAATCTGCGTGCTTTGGCAGAAATCGACGAAGAAGAACTGCTGAAAACTTGGGAGGGTCTTGGATATTACAGTCGTGCCCGCAACCTGCAAAAAGCGGCGAAAACGGTATTGGAAAGCGGCAGGGAAGACCTGCCAAGCACCTATACACAGCTCATCAAACTGCCCGGTATCGGCGAGTATACGGCAGGCGCCATTGCCTCTATTTCATTTGGTGAAGCAGTGCCTGCTGTGGATGGTAACGTTATGCGCGTTTTGGCACGCCTAACGGGGTGCGACACAGACGTGCTAACACCGGCAGGTAAAAAGCAATTTACCGCTATTGCAAACGATTTGTTGCCCAAATCCGCACCTGCCCAGTTCAATCAGGCGGTGATGGAACTTGGGGAGACGGTTTGCTTGCCAAACACCACCCCGAAATGCGAAAAATGTCCGTTTTCGGAGGTTTGTGTCGCACGTCGTGATGGGTTGACCGACCGTTTGCCAGTGCGCCAAAAGCTTAAATCGCGAAAAATACAGCCGAAAACCGTGTTTGTATTGCGCACCGAAAGCGAACCGACACGTATTCTGTTACACAAACGTGAAAAACGCGGACTGCTCGCAGGGCTGTACGAGTTTCCGAATGCGGATGGAAAACTGTCGGAAAATGAAGCGCTCACTTGGCTTTCCGAGCACGGTGTTCAAGCAGACGCTTTACACGAATTACCTGATGCCAAGCACATTTTCACACATATCGAATGGCACATGAACGGCTATACGGCGTTAGTACAAGAAACACCGCTGCCCGACGAGTACGTCTGGGCAACGGCTACAGAAATCAAAGAGCAATATGCGGTTCCAACCGCTTTTAGTACATTTTTGCAATTTATTTATCAGAATTTCTGATAGGAGGATTTGAATATGGATCAACGCAGTGGTTATATTTCTTGGGACGAATACTTTATGGGTATTGCTTTGCTGTCTGCACAGCGCAGCAAGGATCCCGGCACACAGGTCGGTGCATGTATCGTCGATGAAAATAAAAAGATTTTATCTATGGGCTACAACGGTATGCCTCGCGGTTGCCATGACACGTTGATGCCGTGGGCGCGTGATAACAACAATCCCGAAGAAACCAAGTATATGTATGTCTGCCATGCAGAACTCAACGCCATTCTCAATTATGACGGTAACAATCTTAAAGGTTCGACGATCTATACAACGTTGTTTCCGTGCAATGAATGTGCCAAAGCGGTGATTCAGGCAGGCATCAAAGAGGTCGTGTATCTCTCTGATAAATACGCTGACAGCGCTTCGACGCGCGCTTCTAAACGTATGATGGATATGGTGGGGATTACGTATCGTCCGTATACGATGAGCGGCAAATCTTTCAATCTGGAGCTGTAATATATCTATATGAATAAAACGGTTTTAATTACAGGTGCTTCCCGCGGAATCGGTCGTGCAATCGCTAAAACGCTGGGTGCGGAAGGCTATCGTATTGTCCTCAATTATCATCATTCTAAAGATGCAGCCTTATCACTTGCTGCCGAACTGGAAGCAAACGGGGTAGAGGTTTTGCCTTTTTGCGCAGATGTAACCGATAAACAAGCGGTTGCAGATATGGTGCGCGCCGCAATCGAACGATTCGGTATGATTACCGCTTTGGTAAACAACGCCGGTATCGCCGAACAATGTTTGTTTACGGATATTTCGGACTCACAATGGCAAAATATGATGAAAACCCATGTAGATGGGGCGTTTTATTGCTGTAAAGCGGTTTTACCTTACATGATAAAAGAGCACATTGGCAAGATTGTCAACATCTCGTCCATGTGGGGTATTACAGGCGCTTCTTGCGAGGTTCACTATTCCACCGCAAAAGCGGCGCTGATCGGTATGACCAAGGCGCTTGCAAAAGAGGTTGGTCCTTCTGGAATACAGGTCAACTGTGTTGCGCCCGGTGTTATCGCCACCGATATGCTGAACAGTTTCACCGAAGAAGATATGCAAGCTTTGAAAAATGAAACGCCGCTTTGCCGTATCGGAACACCCGAAGATGTGGCAAACGCCGTATCGTTTTTACTATCGGATAAAGCTGATTTTATTACGGGACAGGTGCTGTCAGTTGACGGCGGTTTTTGTATATAAAGATACAGAAAGGAAATCGGAATGCGTAATGCTGAACAATGGGATCTGACGGATATTTATGCCGACGATTCACTTTGGGAACAAGATATTGAAAACATTGAACAATTAGCCGAAAAACTTGTGTGCTTGCAAGGCAAACTGTCCGAAACGGATGTTTTGCGCGAAGCGTTATTGCTGGATATGCAGATATCGGAATTGCTGGAAAAAGCGTATTGCTATGCACATTTACAATACGATCTGGATCACAACAACGCTGCTTCACAAGCCAAGCACGATCGTGCGATGAGTTTGTATTATCGCATTGGCGAAAAAACCGCTTTTCTGTTGCCTGAATTGACAGCTTTGCCGCAGGAAACAACCCAAAAACTGCTTTCTGCCTATCCTGATATGCAGATTTTCGAGCACATGTTAGACGACGTCAACAGACATCGTCCGCACGTATTATCCGCCAGGGAAGAGCAATTACTGACGATGGCTTCGCCTGCTTTGTCCACTATGGACACGGCGTTTACAATGCTGGAAAGCGTCGATTTATGCAAAGGATCTATTCAGAACGAAGACGGAGAAACTATACAGTTGACGGACGGTGTGTTTGCTACTTGCAGAGAAAGCAGAGATCGCCGCGTCCGTGCGGATGCTTTCCGTGTGTTTCATGAAAGCTTTGCATCTATGGGCAATACCATTGCTTCTTTGTATGCAGGACAGGTGCGCGCTGATGTATTTAAAGCAAAAGCGAAAAACTACGGATCTTGTCTGCAACGTGCTTTGTTCAGCGACAATCTGCCTGAAAGCCTGTATAGCGGCCTGATTGATGCCGTGCATGCGTATTTACCTACGCATCACCGTTATCTTGAGTTGCGCAGAAAAGCGCTCGGCGTTGATAAACTGCATATTTACGATTGTTACGTTCCGCTGGTCGCGGATATGGATGATATTTCTTACACCTACGAGCAAGCCAAAAGTATGGTACGCGAATATTTGGCACCGTTGGGTGAAACGTACCGGCAAGATCTCGATACATTGTTGGCAGGCGGTTGGGTAGACGTATATGAGAAACCCGGTAAAGAAACAGGCGCTTACGCAAACGGAGTATATGGCGTACATCCGTATATGCTGCTGAATTTCATGGGTAAACTGAACGATGTGTTCACATTGGCACATGAAGCAGGCCACTGCTTGCATTCCTATTATTCCGACTATCAACCATACGTCAATAAAGATTATCCGATTTTCTTGGCTGAAATCGCATCCACCGTCAATGAAAATTTGTTGTTGCGTGGTATGCTGAAAGATACAAAAGACACTAAAAAACGCGCATATCTCATCAATCATTTTATTGATGAACTGCGCGGTACGGTTATTCGCCAAACGATGTTTGCCGAATTCGAGTGGAAAGCGCATACGCTCGCAGAGCAGGGGAGTCCTTTGACTGCTGATGTATTGTGCGGTATTTACCACGAATTGCTGGTCCAATACTTTGGCGAAAACGTAGAGATCGATCCGTATATGGATTGGGAATGGGCGCGTATCCCGCATTTTTATCGCGCGTTTTACGTGTTTAAATATGCTACCGGATTTTCCGCCGCAGCCGCCCTCAGTAAGAAAGTGTTACATGGCGAAGTTGCGCCGTATTTGGCGTTTTTGCATGCAGGTGGTAGTGATTATCCGCTGAATACACTCGCTAAAACCGGTGTTGATTTGTCCACGCCTGAACCCGTCAGCGTTGCATTGCAGGAATTTGAAAACATGCTCAACGAGCTTGAAACAATATTGTAATTTATCTTTGGAGGTATGGCTATGATAGCGATTGCGTGCGATCATTCTGCTCTTGAAATGAAAGAGACGGTCAAAGAACTTTTAACCGAAATGGGACTGGAATTTGAGGACTTCGGTACCCACACCACCGATAGTTGCCACTATCCCATCTACGGCGCACGTGCCGCAAAAGCAGTGGCAAGCGGCAAATGCGAAAAAGGCATTCTCATTTGCGGCACCGGCATCGGTATGTCTTTGGTTGCCAATAAAGTAAAAGGCATTCGCTGTGTTGCGTGCAGTGAACCGTATTCGGCCCGTTTGTCCAGACAGCACAACAATTCCAATATGCTGTCCATCGGTGCGCGCGTCATCGGACCCGAAATGGCAAAGTTGATCGTAACCGAATTTTTAACCACCGCCTTTGAAGGTGGCAGACACCAAACGCGTGTTGATATGATCACCGCGACCGAAAACGGTTTGGAACTCGAATAACCAATACCCCGTCGGTCATATATTTCGATGGGGTGATCAAATGGCTATCCGTAACGCTTTGATTCGTGTCAGTGCTTTTATGGCGATTGCGATTTTACTTGGCTACATATTACATTGTATTACCGAAAACGCAATCTCCACACAAATAGAGGTAACGCCTTTTTTGTTGATCGATCCGGGGCACGGCGGTATGGATGGTGGCGCTTCCACCGCTGACGGTGCATTGGAAGATGATATCAATTTGGCTGTTTCGTTACGTCTGCGTGATATGCTGAAATTATGCGGATATCCCGTTCAAATGACACGTGAAACAGATACCGCCATTGTAGATGAAGCAGGTGAACAAAGCGGATGGAAACGAGAAGATATGCATCATCGTCTGGATATGTACAATGCCGCTGCTTTCACCATCAGTATTCATCAAAATCATTTTTCACAAACCCAATATCACGGTGCGCAGTTGTTTTATTCAACTAACCGACCCGAAAGCAAGGATATGGCTAACAGCATCCAACAGCAGATCGTTAATCTGTTGCAACCTGATAATCAACGTCAGATTAAAGCAGCAGGCGAGAATATTTTCCTTCTTCATCACACAACCGCACCTGCTGTCATCGTGGAATGTGGATTTTTGTCAAATCCGCCCGAAGCGGAAAAACTACAATCTGTCAACTATCAGCAACAGATGGCATTTGCCGTTTGCTGCGGTATTCTGCAATACGCCCCACTAGGAGAGTAAACACTATGGCTGATAAGATTAAAAATATATATGTATGTACCGAATGTGGCGCTGAATCCGCCAAATGGTACGGCAAATGTCCCGGATGCGGGGAATGGAATACCTTGCAAGAGGAAGTACGCCATATTACCACGGGTGGGCGTTCTACCACGAGCATCACATTGGCAGGTTCTGCGAAAGTGCATCGTATAACCTCGTTGTCTTCAGACGAAGAATACCGTTCCCATACAGGAATACGCGAGTTGGATCGCGTACTCGGCGGCGGTATCGTCAAAGGTGGCTTGATGTTGATTGGCGGTGATCCCGGAATTGGTAAATCTACGTTGCTGTTGCAGATTTGTCAACATTTGGGACAAGCTATGAAGATTCTATATGTTTCAGGTGAAGAATCCGAAAAGCAAATCAAATTGAGAGCGGACCGATTGCATGTTACGACCGAAAATCTGTATTTACTGTGCGAAACGGATGTTCAAAGCATTTTGCAGGTTGTCGAAACTGAAAAGCCCGATCTGCTGATCATTGATTCCATTCAAACAGTCAGTTTGTCGGCAGTGGCATCTGCACCCGGCAGTGTAACGCAGGTGAGAGAAAGCACCTCGGCAATTATGCATGCCATTAAATCGATAGATCTGCCTACTTTCATCGTGGGACACGTCAATAAGGATGGCGCTATTGCCGGTCCTAAAGTCATGGAACATATCGTGGACTGCGTATTGTACTTCGAAGGTGATAAAAACAGCAGTTACCGTATTTTACGCTGTATTAAAAACCGCTATGGTTCTACTAATGAGATCGGCGTTTTCGAAATGGCAGACGACGGACTTCGAGAGGTCGAAAATCCCTCTCAACTGATGTTGTCCGGTCGTCAGGAAAACGTTAGCGGCACCTGCGTGGTTGCCGGCATTGAAGGTACAAGACCGATTTTGGTTGAAATACAGGGATTGGTTTCTCCTTCCGGGTTAACCAATCCGCGCCGCATGGCGACAGGTTTTGATAACTACCGTTTATCGCTTTTATTGGCAGTGTTAGAAAAACGAGCAGGATATTTTTTATCCACTTTGGATAGTTACGTAAACGTGGTAGGTGGTTTGCGGCTCACCGAACCAGCGGTGGATTTGGCGGTAGCGATTGCGCTGATTACCAGCCTGAAAGACACTGTGGTTGATAGCAAGACCATCGCCTTTGGTGAAATTGGTTTGGCAGGGGAGATACGCGCCGTCAACAACGCACAAGCCCGTGTGAACGAAGCGGCACGACTGGGCTTTAAACGAGCCATCGTACCGGCTCACAATGCCACAAACCTCAAACCGACGGAGGGAATCGAGATTATTGGCGTCAATTCCATTCGCGAGGCATACGAAGCGGCGGTGAATCCGAACATATGATGAGCGATAAAACCAAAAGTCTGATCGTGTGGTTGATTATATTGGCGTTCGTCTTGATCTCGGTTGGCGCCACGTTCTTGACGATACCGAACTTCATAGGTACAGAACACGTGATTTTCCCCGACGAAACATCGTCAGAAGACACCACAGACACCAAAACCACTACCACTACACAAACACCCGACGCTACACCGCTTGTGAACATCAACACTGCTACCAAAGAGCAACTGATGGAAG
Organism: Acutalibacteraceae bacterium; assembly: GCA_045649855.1. Classification (GTDB taxonomy): domain Bacteria; phylum Bacillota; class Clostridia; order Oscillospirales; family Acutalibacteraceae; genus URNF01. The sequence continues at coordinate 10,195 of JAZRQN010000015.1, forward strand.
TTCCGGGAATCGGCGAAGTATACGCACAGCGTATTTTGGATTATCGCAACAACGTAGGGGCTTTTGAATCTTTGGAAGAATTATTGGAAATTGATGGTGTTGGTAACAAAAGACTGCAAAATTGGTCCCAATACTTAACAGTATGAATTTCGTCGGAAGTCTTGTAAATTCGACGTATTTTTGCTATACTGATTCACAATGTTAAACGTTATCGGAAAAGGAGTTTACCAAATGAAGGTTGCATTGATTACGCATACCCCTAACCCTGAACACGTGTTGGCTTCTGCGGCCAGATTGTGCTATTCTGCTGCGGACATCGCAACGGTTATGGAGAACCTCACCCCTGAAAAGACGGCGGAATTCGTGGATTATTTAGCATCGTTAGGGCACGAAAGTCCGATGGAACACGTTTCTTTTACATTTGGTATTGAAGGTGTGTCTCGTGCTTTGTTGGCACAGTTGACCAGACACCGTATTGCTTCTTACAGCGTTCAAAGCCAGCGGTATGTGCGTACCAAAATGTTCGAATACGTGTTACCACCCGAAATCGAAGCAGTACCGGAAGCGAAAGAAATCTATGTGCAGGCAATGGAAGAAGATCAACGCCATTACGAGGAATTGACCGAAATCCTGAAGGACAAGCATTACAAAGAAATGATTGCGGCAGGCATGACCGAAAAAGCGGCCAATAACGCCGCCGAGAAAAAGGCGATCGAAGATGCGCGTTTCGTATTACCTAATGCTTGTACCACCAAAATTATGATGACTATGAATGCGCGCAGTTTGATCAACTTCTTCCACCATCGTTGTTGCAACCGTGCCCAGTGGGAAATCCGTGAGTTAGCGGCAGAAATGTTCCGCTTGTGCTACGAAGTGGCACCTAACCTGTTTTGCAACGCTGGTCCTGCTTGCGTCGCCGGTCGTTGCCCCGAAGGCAAAATGTCCTGCGGCAAAATGTTGGAAATGCGTGCATTATACGATAGCATGAAAGGAACGAAATGAGATGGGTAAGCTGATCGTAATTGACGGTTTAGACGGTAGCGGTAAATCTACACAGTTGAACCGTTTAGAAGAATATCTCAATCATCAAAACGCCACATATCGTCAGATTTCTTTTCCTGATTATGCGGAACCGTCTTCTGCGCTGGTAAAAATGTACCTGGCAGGGGAGTTCGGAACTTCCGCCGATGCTGTAAACGCGTATGCCGCTTCTTCCTTTTATGCG
>JAZRQN010000016.1:0-8505 GCA_045649855.1 Acutalibacteraceae bacterium
TTGAATTGGAAGTTACCGCAAAGGGCGATAAGAAAGACAAAGATTATGATCTGATGATGGTGCTGACCAAAGAAAGCGGCAAATGGAAAGTATTTGCGGCATACTGGGATGTATAATCACACAATAAAAACACCCACCATACGGTGGGTGCGGATAAAGATAAAAATAGAGGAGATGCACAAGTTTGTGCATCTCCTCTAATGTTTTGTAGACATTATTGTCGGTTCCCTCAATGAGGGAGCTCCGCCGGAGGGGGGGGGGGGGTTGATTGGGAACACTCCCTCCGTCTTTTGCCTACGGCAAAATCCACCTCCCTCTAAGAGGGAGGCGAGGGGTTTGCCGATCCCTAACCGCAACACGCTTAAGGTGGGTGTTTTTGTTTGTTAATCGCGGTTGAGAACCTTGGGCGGCTCTTCCAACAATTCAGGATTTTTCAGATAGCGTTTGAACACGCGGAATGCGAGTGCAAAATAACTGCCGGAAGCGATGCGCTCGTCCATCACCATACCGGCAGGGATGCAACGCTCGTGCACGATGGTGCCGTCCACCGTGCGATGCGGCACTTCGCGCATATTGCCCAGCGCCATACTGATGCTGGTAGTGCCGAAATCGTATACGTGGTGGAAGATGTGGTTGGTGCGAATGCTCGCCAGATTGGTGATGAGGAAGCTCGCGTGGAACGGGCTTGCTTTGATGATCGCGTTAGGCAACCAGCCGTGTTTATCCAACCATTTGAGGAACGCAACGCCAAAGCGGAGCAGACCCGGAATGGACAGCAGGGTATCGATAATCTTATCGGTGCTGTTGGAGTTTTCGTATTTGCGGTTGTCGTCGATGTATTTGCCCACTTTTTCCTGCACGTCAAAAATGGTGTCGGCAGGATCCAGATAGATCTTATTCATGGTTTCATCTTCGCGCGAATTGTTTTTGAGCACCACCAGACTGACCGTCAGATCTTTGTGCGCATACACGTTGCGGTTGGCGACAAAACGATTGAGCGCAGGGAACTCCGCCACCGTACGCACGTACGCCGCCAAAATCACCATCATATGGGACAGCTTGACGCCTTCTTCCGCTTTTTTGCGGAGATATTTCTGAATAGGCTCTACGGGGATGTCCAGCGTAATCATGTTCATCGAGTCATGGCGCTCGGTCATAATATGCGGAACTACGCGATAAATCGCGCTGACGTTCTTGACTTTTTTGCCGTCGGCTCTCATGTTATCATCCTCACTAGTCTTTACAATTTGTTCACAATTGAGTATACCATATTTCGACACGTATGTCAAAGAAAATTGCATTCAACAGCAGTTATATCCGATTATTGCGCGGAAATGTACGCTTCCAGCAAGGTAAGGTGCGCGGCAGCGCTGTCGGCATCCTTCTGTTTTGCGTCGGGCAATGCGCGGACACCCCATACCAGCGTGGGGAGCTGTTCGGTTTTGGGCTGTTCCCACAAACCGTCTGCCGCTAAAGACAGTGGCTCAAACAACGAAACGTCCTGCGCGGCGAGCGACTGTATATGCTGTTCATACAGTTCGGGTTGCATAGCAAACAGTGTGTATTCCGCGTTGCTGAACGACAGGATGAATTTATCCAGATCGACGTTTCGGGTGTCCTGTTGCTCGTTTTCAGGGATGACGAGGGTACGCAGTGCAACCTCCACCTTGCCGTCTTCGTTGCGGTCTTCACCGCCTGTTTGCAACGCGGCGATCATCGCCGATTGCGCCTCTTCGGTCAGGTATCCCGTGGTAACCACCGTTACGGTATAATCGGCAGTATCGCGCGCGAATAAATACGGCACGGCAAGACAAAACAGACCGACCAGCACGGCGATCTCCACTATCCACAATATGTATTTTTTTCGATGCATTTGCCACTTTTCTTTGAAAGTGGGCAGGCTCACATCCATATCGTCAAATGTGTCCTGAACGCGCCGTTTGTCGGTGCGGATATACCATTCACGGGACATATAACACCCTTCTTTCACGGGACTTTTATTCAGTATACTATACTTCGTCAAAAAACACAACCGCCCGTGCAAAAGTTGACAATATCCGACCTGCAAATCGTTGACAGTTGTGTGCCAAAGTGGTATATTGAACAAAGTGGCAAATGCCCAAAAACACCAAAGAGAAGAGGTAGCGGTATGAAAAAAAGACTTTTGACTTTGCTGTCTGCATTGCTGGTTGTGGCAATGTTGCTTTCGCTGTGTGCTTGCGGCGCAAAAGAAGAGAGCGACGACACCGATCAGAAGAAGGACAAGGAAACTGAACAGGTTGCCCAGAACGCAGAACTCAATGATTTTCTGGTAGCGGAAAAAATCGGCAACATCGGCACCGATATATTCAGCACCACCGCCGCAGGTCTGTATTATAAAGGCGAAAACGGCTTGTACGGCACCATGTCCCCCGAGGGCCTGTATGACACCGGCGCTGTTTACACCTTCTGCGAAGCGGATAAGACCTATTTCCAGGTCAGCAAAACGTTGGCGGAAGACTTTAACGACATCGCCGGCCTCAACTGCCGCGGTTTGACCGACGGCAAAGGCAAGGTTCTTGTTCCGTTTGAGTATGCGGATCTGCGCGTGATTGATGACAGATACGTGCAGGTAATGAAGGTTACCGCGCCGACCGACAACGAAGAAGAGCAGATGGTTTACTACATAAACGGTAACGGTGCGACCAAGAAAAAAGAAGCCGACAAAGAAAAATATATGTTCAAAGGCACTTGGCAGATTTTCGATATGACCACCGGCGCTGTGATCCCGGGACTGATCTCCACCAAGAGAGATTATCCCGGCTCGATGGGCAAATTCATCCAATACCAAGATGAAAACGCCAAGTATCAAACCGTGGATGATAAGGGCAAAGCGAAGCCGGAAGGCTCCAGAGTGTTTTCGGACGGCTCTTACTATATTGAAAAAGACGGTGCGATGTATGACACCAACGGCAACAAGCTGTTTGAAGTAGACCCGAACGGCTATACCCCGAGCGATCTGCAGGGGGATTACTACCTCGCCTCCAAATATGACGACGGCTCCACCTACGTGGTGATGAACAAAAAGGGCGAGATCGTGTCCAAGGTGTTTGACGAGTACATCACCATTTACGGCGAGTTGCTGATCGTGGACGAAAAGGTGTACAACTTCCAGGGCGAGAACATCGTGGAGGGTACGCACAACTATGCATATCTGGATCGTTCCATCGGTAAGAAGCTCATTCTGCGCAACAGCGATGACGATATCAGCACCATGGTGGATGCCGGCGGAAACGTGTTTTTCTCCTGCCAGGAAGATGACGATACCTATCTCAACAGCGACACGTTTGTAGCCATTACCAAAAAAGGTGAGGATTACTACTGCTATTCTCACGCGGACAAAGACTATACCATCAAAGGTTACAGTTTTGCACCGTGGGTAGCAAAGGTGAGCGAGCCCAACTACCTCTACAGCTTGGTGGATACCATGACCGGCAAGAAACTGCTGGAGGGCTACAAAGGCTACACGCACACCAAACTGAATGATATTGCTTACTACGTGTATGCGAAATATGACGGCGGCGCGGACATTTATCTGGTGATCGCGAACTCCCGTCTGGCGGAAGTCAACGTGAAAAAGCAGAACCTGCTCGGCGATCTGACCGCGGCGTTTGAGGCAGAGGGCATCACGGTTACGGTCAACAAAGAAAACGGCGAAATCTCGCTGGATTCTTCCGTGTTGTTCGGCGGCGATTCCGCCGTGCTGACCGCTGACGGTAAAGCGTTCCTCAACAAGTTTATCAAAGCGTACACCTCTATTGCGTTCTCGGATAAATACAACGGCTTCATCTCCAAGACCATGGTCGAGGGACACGCCGCCCCTGTAACCGGCAGCACGTACGAAAGTGCGCTGGAACTGTCCCAGCAGAGAGCGGATAACGTGAAAGCCTATTGCCTGTCGGCAGAGAGCGGCGCGGACGTTTCCAAATTGGAAAGCAATCTGGAAGCGCTGGGCTACTCCATCAGCCAGCCCGTTTACAACGCTGACGGCACTGTGAATATGGAAGCCTCTCGCAGAGTGTCCTTCCGCTTCATGGTGAGTATCGATCTGTAATATAGTACAAAAAACGGTGTTTCAGATTACCTGAAACACCGTTTTTATTTGACGGAAAGAATGAAATGCTGTATGCTGTATATGAGGTGATCACTATGGAACCCAAGGATTACGTTGTTGTGAAGATCGAGGGAGAATACGCCTATCTGCGCGAAGCAGGGGCGAGCGAAGAAAACGATCTGTTTATTGCGCTGGCGCTGTTGCCGTTTGGCACGGACGTTGGCAGTCGCTTGCATTACGAACTGTTCACGTACACATTGATGGAGTAAACTATGGAAAAACCGTTGATTTTTTTTGACACCGATATGGACACCGATTGCGACGATGCAGGCGCGTTGGGTATGTTGTTGCGCTGTGTACAAGCGGGAGAAGCGGAATTGCTCGGCGTGGGATTTGATTACCGTGTTGTTTGCTCTGCAACCGCACAGTTCGCTGTTTGAAGCCAAAACGCACGGCACCGTGCGGTATGATACCACCAACCGCACCTACTGGGAAACGTCGGGCAATCGTGTCGATTATGACCTGCACATCACCGTGCCGCCGCACGAAATGGCGCAGACGTTGGAAGGTAAATTGCTATAAAAAACGCTGTGTATCGTTGGATACACAGCGTTTTTTGTTTAACCTTGTTTGGCTTCATTTGCCGCTTTGAGTTTTTCTTCGCGACGGTTGACGACGTGATCGGGCTTCGGGGTGATCTCGCCTGCGGCTTGCAACGCCTGACGGGTGAGCAGCGGGCCGACCAGTTCGTAAATCAACACCGCAAACAGGGTGATGTTGCGGATGAGAGCGCCTTCAGCGGGCAACGCCTTGGAGGCAACAGCACACATACCGAGCGCCACACCGGCCTGCGGCAGAAGGGTGATGCCGAGGTATTTGCAGATAGCAGGCGAACAGTTGGTGAGTTTCGCACTGCCGAAAGTGCCGAGATATTTACCCAGCGAGCGGAACAGGATGTATACAACACCGATGACCACGATGGTCCAGTCGCCGAACACGCTCAATTCCAGTTCCGCGCCGCTGATTACAAAGAACAGCGCAAACAGCGGAGAGGTCCATTTATCGGATGCCGCCATCAGATCGTGGGACAGAGGACAGGTGTTGCAGAACACCGTGCCGAGCATCATACACACGAGCAGGGAGGAGAAACCGATATGTACAGGACCGATTTCGAATTTGAGCAACGAAAGAGCCGCGGTCAGGAACACGAACGCGATGGTGAGGTTGAGACGGTTGGTGCCCGAGTTGAACAGTTTTTCAAGCTGGGTCAAAATGTAACCCATCACAGCGCCGAGCAACAGGGAAGCCACGATTTCAACCAGCGGATTGACCAGAATGGCAACCAGATCGCTTTGTCCCGTGGCAAGCGTTTTCGCCATACCGAAAGACACCGCAAATACCACCAGACCCACCGCATCGTCCAGAGCGACGATGGGAAGCAATAGTTTGGTGAGCGGACCTTTTGCTTTATACTGACGAACCACCATCAGTGTAGCGGCAGGAGCGGTCGCGGTTGCGATAGCACCCAGCGTAATGGCTTGCGCGATGGAGAGTTTGTCGGGCATCATAAAATGCAGACCGATGAGTGCCGCGTCCACAAACACGGTCGCGACCAGCGCTTGCAGAATACCGATAACCAGCGCCTGGTGTCCTGTCTTTTTCAGTTCGTCCACACGGAACTCGTTGCCGATGGAGAATGCGATAAAGCCGAGCGCCACCTCCGCAATGACCGCCATCGCTTCCACCGTGTCCATGGTGGGGAAGCCGAGACCGTCAATGCCGAGCTGACCCAGACAATACGGGCCGACCAGCACACCTGCGATGAGGTAAGCGGTAACCGACGGAAGTTTCAGCGGTTTAAACAAACGAGTCATCAGCAATCCTGCGAGCAGGGCGATGGCAACAGATAATAAAGGCAAAGAAAACATCTTCTTTCTCAGAAAAATGAACGGGCATTTTTGCCCGTTCACCATTTTACACCTATTATATGAAATGTCAACAAAAAATTTACAACAACTGTTCGAAACTCTCGACAAACACATGACAGCGTTTCCGAATGAGCGCCAGATCTTCAGCGGTCTGCAAATCTTGGATGCCGTATACTTTGTGTCCAGCGCGCACCGCGTTGGTAACGGCGGTGAGGTTGTCGTCGAAAAACTCAATATCGGCAGTTTCCCGTCCGATTTCTTCCGCCACCTTGTAAAACAGCGCAGTGCCTGCCTTGGTGAGTCCAAAATCTTCCACCGACCAAATTTTGTCAAACAGATCATGCACCCCGTTGCGTTCCAGGCACGGATCGGTTACCAGATGCGGGGAGGCGGTCAGCACGTACAGTTGCGCGCCCTCCGCTTTCAGTTTTTCCAAATATTCTTTGACGAACGGCTTTAGTTGGATCTCGTGCAGGTACGCGGGCTCCAATTTTTGTCCCATACGATGTACCAGATGTTCCACCGTGTCCCGGACGCCCAGTTCTTCAACGAAATATTCCGCGCTTTTGGTGTAGCCGCGCGGCGTGATGATGCCGACCATCTCATCGGGATCGTACGAAACGCCCTCTTCGTCCAAAATATCGAACAACGCTTTTGTGTAATACGGCATCGAATGGATGAGCGTGCCGTCCAGATCGAAAATGCAAATTCTGTTCATTATACTCTTACCTCGTGGTTATAATCGGTCGGCAACCCCTCGCGGTAGAGATGTCCGTCGTTGGCGAGGAACATCACTTTCGGAATGGCGATGCCGTTTTCGTTTTTGAATTCAATCGCGGTGATGCCGGTGTGGGACATATCAAAATGCAAGCAAATCTGCGGATAGGGGATGTCCAGCAAGCAAGATAAGAACGCAAGCCCAAATCCCTGATGCGCGAACAACGCCACGCGCTCGTTGTTGTCTTCCAACACCTCGTACGCACCCGTGCCGGGGATGTGTTTATATCCCAGCGACTCAAAAAATGCGTCAGCGTTTTCGCGGATGCGCGCAATGCCGTTTTCATAGTGATACTCTGCAAACGCAGGGTGGGTGTACCACTGTTCTCCGAGCGAAAGCAGGGCAGGGTCGACGAGCAAACGGCGGCTTTCACCGTCGTGGAACAGCCAACGTCTGCCGCGGTTTTCTTTCACGACCGTCAACTGATTCCACGTGTATCCCTCGTTGCACCAATCCAACTCAGTAAACGTTTTGCGGCACATTTCGCAGGTCGGCTGTGCGGTCTGCTTGGCGCGGTTGGAGGTGGACGCAAAAATCTTGTCCACACCGAACATCGCAAGGCGCTTGCCCACAGCTTCCGCTTGCCGCTCGCCGAGTGGTGTCAACTGATCGGGATTATAAATGGGATCACCGTGTCTTACGTAGAAAAACAACATATTATCACCTCAAATAAGCGCTCAGTGTATTCAATACCTTCTTTTTGTCGGCAGACCACAAAGGTGCTACCAGATCACGCTTGGCACCGTCCCCCGTCAAACGGTGTACGGTAACCGTGCGCGGCAGTTGTGCCAGGCAGGCTTTCAGCCACGCGGCGTATTGTTCAAGGGTCAAACAGTCAAACGCGCCTGCGTTGTACAACCGTTCCAGTTCTGTATCTTTCAGCACGTGTAACAGATGGAACTTAACGCCGTTTGTACCTGCCGCCACCGCTGTTTTGACGGTGTCGACCGCATCTGCGACCGTCTCGCTTGGCAACCCTAAAATGATGTGGGTTACCACCTCGATACCGCGCGCTTTTAATCGCTTGACTGCATCCGTATACACCGCCGTGTCGTAACCGCGGCGAATGAGGCGAGCGGTTTGGTCGTTGGCGGTTTGCAGTCCCAGTTCGATGCTGACGGGTTTGATCGCGTGCACTTCGGCGAGCAGTGAAACCACCGCATCCGACAGACAATCGGGGCGCGTGCCGATGGAGAGTCCCACGATGTCATCGGGGGCGATCGCTTCAAAATACAGTCGCCGCAATGTATCGATCGGCGCATACGTGCCGGTAAACGATTGGAAATAGGCGATGTATTTGCCGCCTTTGTTTTTGTGCTTCACCCGTTCTTTTGCACGGGTAAGTTGCGCAAAAATATTTTCGCCGCCCTCTGCGAATGCGCCGCCGCCTTTTGCATCACAAAAGATACAGCCGCCCACACCGCAGGTGCCGTCGCGGTTGGGGCAGGTGAAACCGCCGTCTATGGCGAGTTTGTACACCTTGCAACCAAAGGTTTCTTTGTAGTGTTCATTCAGCGTCTTATACATATCAACAGCATACCAAACCCAAAGCGGAAATGCAAGAAAAAACGCAAAAATCCTCCCTTTTAGGGGTGTGCGCCATAGTGAGAAATTGCCTAAAAAAGCAACTTTTTGCGGGCTAATACGTTAAAAAGCTGCGGTACGCGTCAGCGTTACCGCGGCTTTTCGCCTTTTATCCCATCAAA
>JAZRQN010000017.1:0-18994 GCA_045649855.1 Acutalibacteraceae bacterium
CGGATGCGGCGGTTGCCCAGGTGGTCGATGTCATCAGTAGTACCGATGTCATGGCCCAAGCAATGCAGATAGTTGATGGAAGCCAGGATGTCGTCCACAGTGATGTGGTTGGGCACCAATTCAGCCGCGCGAGTGCGGATAGCCTCTTTGAGCGCTTCCTCATCATCACCGCAGGTATCCAGGATCTCGCGCAGTACGCTGTAGCAAACGCGCTCACGGATACCGTATTCGACAACGTCAAAGTCAACGTATTTCTTGATGTCGACCATACCGTTGGTAATGATCTTCACTTCGGTGGTCTCGCCGTGCTCGTCCACGGTAATGAACGCCTGGGTAACACCTTTGTCTTCCAGTTCCATTGCACGCGCGCGGTCAATGGTCTCGCCTGCTTCAGCAAGCAGTTCACCGGTCGCAGGATCAGCAATCGGACGGGACAGCGTATGACCGGACAGACGGTTGGACAATCCGAGTTTCTTATTGTATTTATAACGACCTACGCGGGACAGGTCATAACGGCGAGGATCGAAGAACAAGCCTTCGAGGTGCTGCTGAGAGTTCTCAACGGTCAGCGGCTCGCCGGGGCGCAGTTTGCGATAGATCTCGAGGAGAGCTTCCTCGGTATTCTTGGTAGGATCCTTCTCGATGGTAGCGTGCAAACGCTCGTCATCGCCGAAGAATTCAATCAGCTGTGCATCGGTGGACAGACCCATCGCACGAGCGAGACAGGTAACCGGCAGTTTGCGGTTTTTGTCGATGCGCACATAGAACACATCGGAAGAGTCGGTTTCATACTCCAGCCATGCACCACGATTGGGGATGACGGTAGAAGTAAACAGTTTCTTACCGGTGGTATCGTAGCTCATACCATAATATACACCGGGAGAACGAACGAGCTGAGACACGATTGCGCGTTCCGCACCGTTGATCACGAAGGTGCCGCTTTCGGTCATGAGCGGGAAATCGCCCATAAACACTTCCGACTCTTTCACTTCGCCGGTTTCTTTGTTGAGCAGACGTACACGAACGTGCAGAGCTGCGGCATACGTTACGTCGCGCTCCTTGCATTCCGCCACCGTATATTTCGGTGTGTCGTCCAGACGGTAGTCGATGAACTCCAGTACCAGGTTGTCGGTGTAATCCGCGATTGCGGACATATCACTGAAAACCTCTTTGAGTCCTTCTTCCAGGAACCACTTGTAGGAATTTTTCTGCACTTCGATCAAATTGGGCATATCCAGCACTTCATTGATCTTGGCAAAACTCATACGGGTCGTGTTTCCGAGTTGGACCGGTTTGATATTCACCATTGGCTTGACCACTCCTTTGTGTTTTATCCGCGGAAGTCCCGTTCCGCAGGAAATTACTGTATTTTTTGCTTGTTTGTCATCGCAGGAAACCATTTCAAAAACAAAGTTTTTTCGATTGTCCCCTTGCAATTTCATCGGGCTTGTGCTATACTGTTTTTGGTGGAAAAGGCACATGAACCCATGATTAAGCAGTTTACTATTATATACCTTGCATTTTGCTTTGTCAACCGTTTTTGGACGATTGGCAATATTTTTTTACCTTTTTTTGGATTTTAGGCAAAAATCAAGGTTTTTTCACAACTTTATCGCCGAAAACAGAAAAATGCCGCCGCGTATTCCAAGAGAAGAAACACGCGGCGGCGTTGTTTGTTTTATCAATATCCCAGTATCCACATACGGCAGATGCCTGCGAACTCACGCACCCAGTAGCATAGGAAGAAATACCACGGCGTACCGCAGGTCGCTGTACCGACCGGCTGTAATGCCGCCTCTCTCGCGTACTGCGCACAGCGGAATTGGTGAAACTCCTGCGTTGCGATCACGACCTGTTCGGAAAGGCCGTTTTGACGGATGACGTCATACGTATACTGCATATTTTCGAACGTGTTGACGGATGTATCTTCTACAAACAGGCGATCGGGCGCAATACCTGCCTCCAACAGATACTCGTACATCACCTGCGCCTCGCTGCACATCTCGTCTTCCCCTTGTCCCCCGCTCACCACGCACGGGACGGTCGGATGTTCATTCAAAAAACGGACAGCGGCTTCCAACCGCCCTTGCAACATCAGTGTCGGACGATCGCCTTTCACCTTTGCGCCCGGCACCAACAGGGTTACGTTTGTTTCAGTCGTTGTACGCGTGGCATTGCATACCATCACCACCGACACCGCCAGAAACAGCAACACCAGCAGTGCGATCACCGCGGTAACCGCAACAGATACCGTACGTACCGCCGCACGACTGCGGAACAGGCATTGCACCATCCGTTCGGTGTGTTGATCGTATATAGCCGCAAGCAAACCGACAACGCCAAGTGTAACGGGTGTTATCACGCCCACGTTGAGGATGCCTGCAACGACAAACGGCAATCCGCCCCACAGCAACAATATAGCGGCGATGATACCAACAGGTACGCGCCATTTCATCTGGCATCCTCCTTTCTGCTTAAAAAACGCCCTGCCGACGGCAGGGCGTTTTGTTTGTAATCGCAATTAGCCGATATGACGTACGCGAACCACGCCTTCAACAGCGGAAATGTGCGCAATGGCTTCCGCGGAAGGAGCTGCATCCACATCCAGAATGGTGTAAGCAAAATCTTTCTTGGACTGGTTGATCATGGTGGAGATGTTGATGCCCTCCGCCGATACAGCCGCGCTGATCTGAGCCAGCATATTCGGGATGTTCTTGTGCAACACGCAGATACGGTTGTCGGTGGTGCGCGGTGCTTTCGCATCGGGATAGTTGACCGAATGGGTGATGTTACCGTTTTCGAGGTAATCTTTCAGCTCATCCACCGCCATCACAGCACAGTTATCTTCGCTTTCGGGAGTGGAAGCGCCCAGATGAGGAATGGCGACCACGTTTTCCACGCCGAGCATTTCCTCGGTCGGGAAGTCAACCACATAGCGAGCAACCTTGCCGCTTTCGAGAGCAGCAAGCATATCCGCACTGTTCACCAGCGCATCGCGGGAGAAGTTCAGCACGCGAACGCCGTCCTTCATCTTCGCAAACGCTTCCGCATTGATCATGCCTTTAGTAGCAGGCATCAGCGGCACGTGCACGGTGATGTAGTCGCACTCTTTGTAGAGGGCATCCAGATCGTCCGCATGTTTGATGGAACGGGAAAGGTTCCAAGCAGCGTTGACCGACAGATAGGGGTCATAGCCGTATACTTCCATACCCAGCGCTTCCGCCGCGTTGGCAACCAACACGCCGATCGCACCCAGACCCACAACACCGAGTTTCTTGCCGGCGATTTCGGGGCCCACGAACTGACCTTTGCCTTTTTCAACCAATTTGCCCACAGCGTCGCCTTCACCTTTGAGGGTAGCCGCCCACTCGATAGCAGGCACAACTTTACGGGAAGCCAGGAACAAACCGGCAATCACCAATTCTTTCACGGCGTTGGCATTCGCACCGGGGGTGTTGAACACCACGATACCTTTTTCCGCACAAGCGTCCACGGGAATGTTATTAACACCTGCGCCTGCACGCGCAATGGCGAGCAGTGCTTCGGGCATTTCCATTTCGTGCATGGATGCGGAACGTACCAGAACACCGGCGGCATTGTCCATGCTGTCGGTTACGGTATAGTTAGCGCCCAGGCGGTCGGTGCCGCAAGCGGCGATCTTGTTAAGAGCACAAATATTCATAATCATTTTCCCCTTTGATGGAATTAGGCGTTGTTCTTTTCGAATTCAGCCATAAACGCGACCAGTTTTTCCACACCTTCAACAGGCATCGCGTTGTAGATGGAAGCGCGCATACCGCCGACGGAGCGATGACCTTTCAGGTTGACGAAACCTGCGGCAGTCGCTTCTTTGACGAATTTCGCATCCAGTTCTTCGTCGCCGGTGATAAACGGCACGTTCATCAGAGAACGGTCCTTTGGCACAACGGTGCCTTTGAACATCTTGGAGTTATCGAGGAAATTGTAGAGGATCGCGGCTTTCTTTTCGTTGATCTCTTTCATCTTCTCAAGACCGCCGACTTCGTTCTTGATCCACTCGAGCACCAGTTTCGCGATGTAAATGGTGTAGCAGGGAGGCGTGTTGAACATGGAATCGTTGTCAGCATGGGTCTGATAGTTGAACATGGTGGGGGTGATATCCATCGCATTGCCGATGAGATCCTCACGGATGATGACCACGGTCAGACCTGCAGGAGCCATATTCTTCTGTGCGCCTGCGTACAACATACCGAACTTGGAGACGTCGATCGGCTCGGACAGGATGCAGGAAGAAATGTCTGCAACCAGCGGCACATTGCCGGTCTCGGGCAGTTCATGGTACACGGTACCATAAATGGTATTGTTCATGCAGATGTGGAAGTAATCCGCATCAGGCGTGAAGGTCGCAGGATCCAGTTTCGGAATGTAAGAGAAGGTCTTATCTTTCGAGCTGGCAACCACGTTTGCCTCGCCATAGCGAGCCGCTTCTTTCTGTGCCTTGGTCGCCCACTGACCGGTCAGAACAAAGTCGGCTTTGCCGCTTTTGGTCATCAGGTTCATCGGCACCATCGCAAACTGGGAAGAAGCACCGCCCTGCAAGAACAGGACTTTATAGTTATCCGGAATGTTCATCACTTCACGGAGAAGCGCTTCACACTCTTTGATGATTGCATCATAGGTTTTAGAGCGATGGGACATTTCCATCACAGACTGACCGGAACCCTGATAATCCAACATCTCATCGGCCGCGATGCGCAGAACCGCTTCCGGCAACATGGAAGGACCGGCGGAAAAATTGTATACTCTTGCCATAAAAACCATTCCTTTCATATGCAGTTTATGCCGCATATTTTATAGTTGTTATATATTTTACTCTTATTGAAAACGGTTGTCAATCGGATTTTATTACTTTATCGCAAAAAAGTGAAAAAAATAACAATCTTTTCCTCAAAAAAACAAAGCCCTCCTCGGGAAGAAGGAAGGCTTTGCCAAAAACCGTAAGCGATCGTGGGAAAATAGATGTGGTGAATCGAGAGAGAGCACGACCGCTTATATTATACATTATATAAAGCGTATTTCCATTTCCACAATACACTGTTGGCTATTTTTCTATAAAATATGATATTCTTTGTCGAAAATACAGATTCCGTATCAAAGAGGCGTAACAGAAACCCCCGTCCACCGAGGTGAACGGGGGTTGAGGTTATTGTGCGAACTTCAAACAACCGTTAGCCAAGAACCACCGTTGCGTCTGTGGTATCCGGCCAACTATACATGAGTGCAACCGCAAGTGCATCTGCAGACTTACCAAGATTGCTGCTGTGAGCGCTCTGCGCCGCTGCATCCACAAAATACAAAGTGGAAACTTCGTCATTGAAATTCTGACTTGCACGGCTACCGGCACGGATGCCCTCATAAGCATCCATCTTGCCATAGCTGGTATTTGTCTGGCCGGTCTTGCTGAATTCGAAACCTTTTCCAAGCGTTACGCTGGTGTTACCGGTTACGTGGAAGCTCTGCGAATTGTCTTCGTTGTAGCAACCACCGTAGATACGACGGGTAACAGTACCGCCCGTAACGGTAACGTTGGTGTTACCGGTCATGTTCACACGGTCGCAACCGCCGAAGATCTGTGCACATTCACCGCCATTCATGGTGATGTGCGTATCGCCGCTAATGGTACCGCTTTGAACAGTGCCGCCATAAATCATATACGCATAAGCGTTGCCGCCGAAGGTGATGTAGGTATCACCCGTGTCAGCACCTTCCACGCCGCCGCCACGGATACCAACATTGTGGCTGCCGCCTTCGGCTTCGGATCTGAGTGCTGCGTTGACATTGCCACCAACAGTGATGTGGGTTTCCGCAACGTATTTCTTGGCAGAACCGCCGATGATGTTGTGGTAGTTACCTGCATAGATTTCCAGATCGGTACGCTCCAGATCTTCGGTCTGGTACACACCACCATACAGGTTGTCAAAGTGGCCGTTCATCGTAACAGTCTCTTTGATCACCAGTTTGTGTCCTGCCGCAAACCACACTTCGGTGTTCTCAAAATCGGGAACGACGATAGTGGTGTTCTCAAACGTTACGGGAGAGTTCAGGGTGGAATGACGAGCACCCATCGTGTAGGTGCCGCCCGTCAGGGTGAGGGTGTTGTTCGCGCTGCCGGAACCGAAAGTTGCGGGCAAGGTTACAGTGCCCTTATTCACGATAGTACCATTCAAAGCAAGCAATTTCAGCGCGCCGTTCAGGGTCTGAACAGGCGCTTCCTCAGTACCTGCATTGGCATCATTGCCATTTTGGGAATCGAGATATACGATCTCACGCAGACCGGCAGTTTCGTTAAAGTTGGAAGCGAAAGAGTCGCCGTAAACGATCTCGGTCTCATCATTCGCCAGTTTCACAACCACATATGCTCTCGCGTAAATGTCAGCACTCAAAGCGCCCACTCTGTCAAGGCCGATAACGCTGGTGGAAATATCCATGTAGTCATCGCACAGGTCGTAATACTTAGCAGCTTCTTTGACGCTGACAGGTTTGATGTAGGGGTTGGTGGAATCTAATTCCAGAGCAGTGCCTTTGCCGTTCGCAGTACCCCAATCGATACCGGCCTTGGTCGCAAAGATCATACCGTAATCTGCCAGTTCGTATTTCTCGCCGTCGATGAGTGCATAACGCTCGCCGTTTTCGCTCACAACGTTGATACGGCTGACAAAACGCAAGCCTACTTTATCTTTGTTGATAGAAGTGCCAAGGTTGCCAACGCTGACGTCGGAAGCCTCACGTGCCACACCGAATTCAGCGCTGATGCGCAGGTCCGAATCGGCATAGAACACATACTGTGCCGTCGTATCCTCTATACTGCGGAATGCCGCGCGCTCTGCAACAGGATATACGGTTTCACCGGCTTCATCCACTGCAAGGAGAGAGCCGACCTGCAACTGGTTAGAGCCGCTGGGAGTTGCGGTAACGATATATTTATACATGCCCGCAACGTCGGTAGTTGCGCGCTCAACGGTCAATTTGCCGCCTTCGGTCCTTTCGACGGTTGCGATCTTGTAGGCATCCTCAGCACCGGAGATGCTCAATTTGCCAAAGTCAAGACCGCCACTGCAGTTACGGCCGATCGCAAAATAACCGGATTCGGTGTTGGTGAGGGTCGCTTCAAAGGATTGAGCGGTGCCGCCTTCTTTTGCGATGGAACCGGTCAGTTTGCCGTCTTGCACAGTGATGACGAGGTTCTTAACATCGTTGCCGCCCTTATAACCGCCATCGGGGATGAGATCCACCCACTCGGTGCCGTTCCACAGCATAAACTGGGTGCTGTTGATCTTGATAGCGTTGAGATCGCTGTTGAAAGCGATTGCGGCATTGGAGGTCGCAGCCGCACCGATGTTACCTGCCTCGGGCATGTTGAACACCAGATAAGCGGTACCAAAGGTTTTGGAATCGTTGAGACGAACATCCCAAGTCAGTTGGAAGTCATCCGCCTTCAAGTACTGACCGCTAACCGGGCTCTTGGGCACCAACAAGGAAATGTGATTATCGATAGGTTCATCGCTCAAGCTGAGGCTGGTGTTCGCCAAGGTGCCGAACTGCAGCCAACGGTTGCCATAGATGGCGCTAATTTCCGCACCCCAACCGTTATCGGTCAGGCTGGAACCTTTGTAGAAATCGGTATCAATGTAATAAGCGTCATATCTTGCATTGAGATACGCTTTTGCATCGCCGACGAAACCTTTGACGATCGCATCCATCTCCGCATTGTTGCTGGAGATTTTGATGACAGTCTGTTCTTCATCTTTATAACTGATCGCATCCACAGTGTAATCTTCGGTGGATGCTACCACGGAACCGTCTGCATCTTTGATGATGGAGGTTACATCACCCTCAGTAACGAGAGAGTAACCATCCGCCACAGCATATTCACGGTTCTTGTAGTGGAAATGCTGACCGTCAGCAGAGAAGTTGAGGTGATCCTGTTTGCTGACATTGTTATTCGTCCGCAAATATGCGGGAATACCGTAGTTTGCCTGCGTGGTAGAGCCGAAGGGGAACAAAGCGTTATGTTCCGCCACATAAGCACCGGCATAACTGTCGGATGCAGACGAAGCAGCCTCGGGATCCATCTGGTTACCCTTGCCGTCCAACACATTCACATACAGGTTGGAAATGGTCGCCCAAGCCTGCGCAGTGGACAATGCTACATAGCCTTCATCCATATAGGTGATCGCTTTGTCGGTTACTTCATACAAAGTAGCACCCGTCTTGGAATCGGTAACTTTCACGGTCAACTTGTCGTTGACGAGTTTCGCATAAACACGAACGTTGTAGTGCAACGCTTCGTCGTTCCAAGTACTGTAGTTTGCCGACTCGCCAATCGTTTTGGTATAGGTCGGGAACGGGGTGCCGTCCACAATGTTGATGCCACTGGGACGAATCTGAATACCCACGTGGGTGGCATACTTGTTGCTGCTTGCGGAAGTAATAAACTCGCCTGCATTCTTGGAACGCAGATCGATGTTCCACATACTCCAGGTGTCCGCATTATAGGTCATGACCACATCGGTAAGCACTTCCACGTTGCGTGCTTTGATGGGACTGCCGTTCACCTTCGGGAGAATGGTGAAGCCCTTGCGGAGTGCCTCACCGCCGCCCGTCTTGGTGGGATTCATGGTGAGACCTTCCAAAGTATAGTACAAACGAGCGCTGCCGTTCAGATAAGTATCGGCTGAGAGCACGTCTTCGGTAGTCTGATACGGAGCGGTCAATTTCTTTTCAGAACCTTCGCGGTATGCCCAGAAATCAAACTTGCTGTTGAGATGATCAACCGTCGCTTTATCCACCACATAGGTATCGGGCTGGTCAAAGGTGTAGTAGGTAGCGTTGCCGCCCTGCATCCAGAACACATCCGCACCGGTGTTGCGCCAGTATTTGCTGTCTTTATAATAGTAGGTCGCTTTCGCATCGAAGGATTCACCGAAGGTAAAGCCTTCGTTGTCGTCGCTGAAGTCAACAGGGTTGCCGTTGGCATCCAGACGGGTCACTTCGATGTCGCCGTACCAACCCTGCTGGTTAGAACCGGACAGGAACAGGTAGCCGGAACCATAATAGGTGTTCAAAGTCTCGGTCTTCTCCAAGATGATAGTGTCACCCACGGTAACCTTCGCAGTCACGGTGTTACCCACAACCGTCAAGGTCAGGTGTGCCAGCACATTGTTGCCGATCTTGGTCGCAACGTACGGCCATACCGACGCTTTGCTGCCGGTCGCAGCGTTTTTCAAACCGTGACTGGTAGCAAAGTTGCCGTCGGCAGTTGCGGTGTAATCATCATAACCGCCGGTAGATTTATTGAAAACTTTGTAGCTCTTGCCATTTGCGATGGTATAATCATCGCCGAGGAAGTAGCCGCCAAACGGAGAAATCACGAATGCCGCCTGGGTCTTTTTCGCACGCTCCCAGTAGGGCTGGTTGGCGTGGAAGCCGACAGCGATGTTGCTGTGGTCATAGGTGCCGTCAGCATACATCTTGAAATCGAGATCCAGTTTGAAGTTATCAATCTGGAGCAGTTCGCCATTCTTGTCTTTGATAGCGATAGAACCGGATTTACGGAAGAAACCATCGCCATTCACACCGTTGTTGGTATATACCAGATATTTGTTGCTGTCTAAATACCATTTGGCAATCGGATTTTTGTAGTTGTTGCCGGAATAGCCGATACCGTCCACATATTTGCCCAGCGACATCTTGGTGTCAGGTGCATAAGAATCCACATTGCCGGTTTTGGAGGTGTATTCCACACCATTGGTATCCACAGCGTAGCCGTTCACGTTGGTGCGTTCGAAGGTGTTACCCTCCTGCGAATAGTAGAACGCAAATTTGCTTTCCAGATAATCAGCGAGGATAGCATCTTTGGTATCCGGCACATAGGTGGTGTTGCCGGCGGTCAAGAACGCCGTGTTCATATCCGGTGACACAGTAGCATCAGATGCAGTATGCGTAGAATCATAGTAGTATTTGCCGTCATAATACTGCACTTCGGGAACATCCGCAAAGTCGATCTTCAGGGTTTCGAGTTCATCTTTGCCGGTTTTGGTGCCGAACGGAATGGGCTTGCCGTCTTCGTCCAGTTCCTGAATTTCAATCGCGTAAAAGCGGTTGGCAGCATTGGAAGAACCGAAGGAGATGTAGCCCTCACCTGCTTTGTTGAGGGTCTTTTCTTTGGTGTGCATCACGTTGCCGTTCATATCTTTCACGGTAACGGTTACTTTAGTGCCGACCACACGAACGATCAAATCGTATTTAGTGTTAGCGGCGAGATTGTTCTCGAACACTTCGCCGTCGATATTGTTGTTGCCCAGATATTCTTTGGTCGTAGGCTCATAGTTAAAGGTCTGATTTGCGCCGTCAACCTTTTTGGTGTATGTCGGCGTATGACTTACGACCGCACTCAAAGGTGCCTGTACGGCAGCACCCTCGTTGCCCAGGGTGTTGTTCTGGTCATAGATCGCCATACCGAAGCCGGATGCCTTTTTATAGGAGCCCGCACCATTGTTGATCAACACCATGCTACCGGTGCCGGCATGGAACACATGGTCGCCGTTCGCACGGGTGTAACCGGCGGTCTTCTCGTGGAACGCCACCAAAATACCGTGCGGCTGGCTCTGTACGCCTGCAACCGAGAAGGTGAGTTTCGCTTCAAAGTTGGCGAGCACTGCCTGCTCACCATTGTACTTGGGCACAAAGGATTCTACCAGACGGTAGGCCTGACCGGAATTCTTGGTGCTGTGCTGAATGTAGCCGCTCTTCATCAAGTTCCAATAGTTGTTGCCACTCCAGGTGTCTACGGAGGTGGTCAGGGTGGAAGAGTTCTGACCCAAAGTAGCACGGTTCAGGTTTTTGTTGTAACCGGTGATCATATCAAACCGCTCGTTCACCCAAGCCACGATCTCTTTTTCGACCGCAGTGGTGTAACCGGGTTTGATATAGGTCACATCACCCTCAAACGCACCGCCCGCTTCGGCGAGCGCCGCGAGTTCGCTGAAGTCCGCTTTGAACTTCATTTCCTCGGTGGTCTGGGTAGGCAATTCATCCGCTGCTGCCGCAACCGGGAATGCACCCATCACCGATACCATACCCACCAACATAGATAAGGTGAGCATGATCGCGAACACAGATTTCCATGTTCTTCTAGCTTGCATAGTTGTCTCTCCTTCACAAAATATGTATAAACCTGTATTTAATTGAAAATGCGGGTCCCCATACTCTTTCATCATAGCATATTATACATATATTTGCAAGCAAGTTTTTATTTTTTAGGCGAACTTACAAATGGTGGGTGTCGAAACTGTTCAAAACGCAAAATTCATCGCTAAAGCCCGTGATTTTGCGGTGAAATTCAACAACAAGCCAAAACAAAGGATTATACGACGATTGCCGCCTATCTCTCACTTTGCATCAGTCATCTGTCGGCAGAACTGGTGCAGGTGCGACCTGTTGTCGATTACCGATTTTTAATATGTGAGTTTTTTTCACTCCACTACAACGAGGATTTACACCTCTCCGATTTGGCAAAAGAACTGCACCTTTCCGAGCGGCAGACCGCACGATTGGTTTTGCAGCACACCGGCCACACCTTCAAAGACGAACTGACCGCTCGCAGGGTGAGCATCGCAAAACACCTGCTTGCCACCACCGATATGACACAATCAGAGGTTGCGCAGTATGTCGGCTATCATTCCTACGCAGGTTTCTGGAAAGCGATGAAAAGAATATAAAAACAGCGGTTTGCTATTGGCAAACCGCTGTTTTTTTGATTGTTATTTCTTACCGAGGGAACGGTACAAACGAATGTACTCGTTTGCCGAGCGACCCCAACTGAAGTCGTTGGTCATACAACGCTCCACCAAAATAGGCCAATCGTTCTTATTGGCATAAGCACCCAGCGCGCGCTCGATCGCCGCGAACATATCGTCTGCATTGTAGGTGTCGAACACGAAGCCGAAACCGCCTTCATCACCGCAATCGATGATGCTGTCAGCTAAGCCCCCCGTGCGACGCACGATAGGCGGCGTGCCGTAACGGCAGGCGACCATCTGCGCCAAACCGCAAGGCTCGCTCTGGGACGGCATCAGGAAGATGTCGGCAGACGCATAAATCTTGCGCGCCAATTCCGGCACGAAGCCTGCACAATAGCAGAATTTATCCTTGTTCTGTTCGTACTTTTCGCGGAAGAAGGTCTCGTACTGCCATTCGCCCGAGCCGAGCACCACCACCTGCACGTTCTGTTCCAGCAAGCGGTCGAAAATATGCTTCACAAGGTCAAGACCTTTGTGGGAAGCGAGACGGGTAACCATACCGATTATCGGCACGTCCGCTTTCTGCGGCAGCCCCAAACGCTCCTGCAATGCCGCTTTGTTGGCGGCTTTGCCTGCTTTTACCGTATCCACCGTGTAATTCTCATACACCGCTTTGTCGGTTTCGGGGTTGTAACCGTCCACGTCAATGCCGTTCAAGATGCCCGACAATTTCCACTCACGTTCTTTAAGAATGGGATCCAATTTGTGCGAGAAATACGGATCCAGGATCTCACGTGCATACGTGTTAGAAACGGTAGTAACACGATCGGCACACTCGATAGCGCCTTTCATCAGGTTGACACAGCCATCGTGTTCCACCACACTGCGCGCGTCCTGCGGAATGCCGAACACGTCTTCCAGAATCTCCATGCCGTACTGGCCTTGATACTGGATATTATGAATGGTGAACACGGTTTTGATATTCTGATACCGCTCATCCTTGCCGTAGAACAGCGTGTAGTAGATCGGCACCAGCGCCGTCTGCCAATCGTTTACGTGCAAAATGTCCGGCCAGAAATCAATGGCAGGCAACATTTCCAACACCGCGCGAGAGAAGAACGCAAACCGCTCGGCATCGTCGAAGTGCCCGTACAGACCCTGACGTTTGAAATAATACTGGTTATCCAGCAGATAATAGATCACGCCGTTACAGCGCGCCTCGAAAATACCGCAATACTGGCGGCGCCAAGAAACAGGCACCGAGATGCTGGTGAGGAAGGTCATATTGTCGCGCAGTTCCTGCGGAATCGAATCATACAGCGGCATCACCACACGGCATCCGACCAAACGCTTGCGCAGTGCAGGAGGCAAAGAACCTGCCACGTCCGCAAGACCGCCCGATGCCGCAAACGGCAACGCTTCGCTGGCTGCGTATAATACTTTCATCTCGTACCTCCTTATACGATCGTGTTCTTGCCGATATATACGGGATAGGTCTCAAATCCTTGCAGACATCTGCCGTTTTTGACCACCACGTTTTTATCCACGATGACGTTGCGAAGCACCGTGTTCGCGCCGATGCAGGCGCCCTGCATGATCACGCAGTTTTCCACCACGGCGCCTTCCGCGATCTCTGCATCACGGAAAATGACCGAGTTTTTCACCGTGCCGTTCACCAGTGCACCGTCGCCGATCAGCGAGTTCTTCACAACACTGTTCAGACCGTATTTTGCAGGTGCACAATCGCGCACTTTCGTGTAGATCGGGCGACCCGGCTGGAACACTGCATTTCTGAATACAGGATCCAGCAACGCCATATTCGCAGCAAAATACCGCTCCTGCGAATGGATGATCATTGCTTTTTCGGTGATCTCATAGCCCTGCACGTGCAAATAGGACAGATGCTTTTGCAGAATATCTCTTTCAAAAGACACCAGATTATGACCCACCGCATCTTTGATGAGATCCATCAGATAACTCTTATTGATGACATACAGACCAATGCTGAAATTGCCCGTTTTCTCTTCCGATTGGTTGAACACCAGATCGGTAACCTTTCCGGTATCATCGGTTTTCACCAACATATGATCGATAGCACCTTTCAAGGTGTCTTTGATATATCCCATCGTGATATGCGCGCCGCTGTTTTCGTGCGCTTCGATGATTTTCGCAATATCAATGTTACCCACCGTATAGCAGTCGGACAGCACCACGACTTCCTGCTTGGAAGCGCGCAAAAACGTCTTGATATCCGCCAGTGAAGAAATACGGCCTTCGTACAGATCATCGGTGCCAAGCGGCGGCAGGTAGTACAGACCCTGCTGTTTACGGGAAAGATCCCACGCTTTGCCCGAACCGAGGTGATCCATCAAAGAGTTGTAATTCTTTTTGGTGATAACGCCCACCTTGGTGATACCCGCATTGACCATATTGGACAATGCAAAGTCGATGAGACGATAACGACCGCCAAACGGTGCAGAACCAATCGCGCGCAGAGTGGTGATATCACGAACCATGCTGTCGCCTTTATTGGGGAACAGCAAACCCATTGCTTTCATTTTATACATATCACTCAACTCCTTCCATATCAGCTTCAACCATGGCTTTTGCAGGTACGGCAGCACCTTTCCCGATGCAGATATTTTCCGCTACCACCGCAACGCCCCAGTCGTCAAGCGATGCGCAGTCTTCGGGACGTTCGCCAACCTTGGCGTTCTCTTCAATGACGGTGTTCTCCGCCAAAATCGCATACTGCACGTGTGCGCCTTTCTTCACGTGTGTGCCCGGCATCAGGATAGAGTCGCGGATCACCGCGCCTTCTTCTACTGTAACACCGTTAAAAATCACCGAGAAATCCACTTTGCCTGCGATATTACAGCCCTCGGAAATCATACTGTTTTGCACCTCGGCGGTGTCCGCCAGATACTGCGGCGGCAGACCGGTGGTACGGGAATAAATACGCCACTTCTCATCTGACAGATCCAGTGGTACCTTGGGATCGAGCAGATCCATATTCGCTTCCCACAAACTGTCGATGGTGCCAACGTCCTTCCAATATCCCTCAAAACGATAAGCAAACATTTTCTCGCCGCCGTTGAGCATCGCAGGCAGTACGTTTTTACCAAAATCGTTGCTGGAATTGGGATCTGCTTCGTCTGCTTCCAAATATTCGCGCAACTGTTTCCAGTTGAACACGTAAATACCCATCGAAGCCAGATTGCTCTTGGGATGGGCAGGTTTCTCTTCAAATTCATAGATAGAGTCATCGGGATTGGTGTTGAGAATGCCAAAACGGCTCGCCTCGGACATCTCCACTTCCAAAACCGCTACCGTGCAAGCGGCGCCCTTTTCTTTATGCGCACGAATCATCGCCGCATAATCCATCTTATAGATGTGGTCGCCTGACAGCACCAGCACGTATTCGGGATCATAACGCGCGATAAAATCCAGGTTCTGATAAATCGCATTGGCAGTACCTTTATACCAGTCAGCACCTTTGTTGCGCTGGTACGGCGGCAACACATGCACGCCTGCATCCATACGGTCAAGATCCCACGGCTGACCCGAGCCGATATAATCGCTGAGTTCCAGCGGTTGATACTGGGTGAGCACGCCTACCGTCTCGATGCCGGAATTGATGCAGTTGGACAGCGGAAAATCGATAATGCGATACTTTCCGCCAAACGGCACCGCCGGTTTGGCAATGCGACGGGTCAGCGCATACAAACGGCTTCCCTGTCCGCCTGCGAGCAACATGGCTACGCATTCTTGTTTACGAAACATACTACTGCCTCCTCTGATATTGAAACGTTTATCATTATACGGTTTGATCGGCGTCCGCTTTTTTGGTGCGCGGTTTCGCCTTTTTCTTGGTCAGTTTATACACTTGCGCGGACAGCGGCGGTAAGGTCAGCACCACCGACTGCTCCAATCCATGCATCGCCTCGTCTTCGGTAACCAGCTTGGACAGTTTCGTACCCGCACCGCCAAACTCGGCGGCATCGCTGTTGAAGATGGGCGTATACTCGCCCGCTTTTGGAACACCAATGCGGTAGTTATCGCGAGCAACAGGCGTAAAGTTGCACACGAATACCAGTTCATCTCCATCGGGGTCGATGCGGCGGAATGCGATGACGCTGTTATCGCTGTCGTCGTTGGATATCCAGGAAAATCCTTTCCAGGTGAAATCGTCCGCCCAAAACGCTTTGTTATCTTTATAGAAATGGTTGAGTGTTTTGACATAATGCTGGGTCATACGGTGTACTTCATAGTCCATCAACAACCAATCCAGACCATTTTCATAGTCCCACTCTTTGAATTGACCGAACTCACTTCCCATAAACAACAGCTTCTTGCCCGGATGCGCCATCATATACGCCAGGAACACGCGAAGTCCTGCGAATTTTTCTTCATAAGAACCCGGCATTTTGTTGAGTAAAGAACCTTTGCCGTGTACCACTTCGTCGTGCGAAATGGGTAACACAAAGTTCTCGGAAAACGCATAGAAAAACGAGAAGGTCAGGCAGTTGTGATTGCCTTTGCGGAACAAGGGATCCATAGATGCATACCGCAACATATCGTTCATCCAACCCATATTCCATTTATAGTTAAACCCAAGACCGCCGTCTGCGGTCGGACGGGAAACCATCGGCCAAGCGGTGGATTCCTCAGCAATCATCATCACGTCGCCGTGTGCGGCAAACACCGTCTCATTCAGCTGTCGTAAAAAGTCGATCGCTTCCAGATTTTCGTGTCCGCCATATACGTTCGGCATCCACTCGCCGTCTTTACGGTTATAATCCAAATACAGCATGGACGCCACCGCATCCACACGCAGACCGTCCACGTGGAATTCCTCCAGCCAATACATCGCATTGGAAATGAGGAAACTTTTCACTTCGGGTTTGCCGTAATCGAATACGCAAGTGCCCCATTCTTTGTGTTCACCTTTTCTGGGGTCTTCGTATTCAAAACACGGCGTTCCGTCAAAGCGGTACAGACCGTGCAGATCTTTCGGGAAATGCGCAGGCACCCAGTCCATAATGACACCAATGCCTGCCTGATGACAGCAGTCGATGAAGTATTTCAATTCATCCGGTGTGCCGTAGCGGGAGGTAGGTGCATAATAACTGCCCACCTGATATCCCCACGAGCCGTCAAACGGATATTCCGCCACCGGCAACATCTCCACGTGGGTGTATCCCATCTCCACCACGTACGGAATGAGTTCTTCCGCCATTTTTGTATAAGAAAAGGTGTTGCCGTCGCTGTATCGACGCCAAGAACCCATATGAAATTCGTAAATATTCACGGGAATGTTGTACACACCGTCTTTTTGCTTTTTGGCATACCAATCCGCATCCTGCCACGCATAACCGCCGGCAGGCAACACCTTGGACGCGGTGCTCGGACGGGTCTCACTGTGGGTAGCAAAAGGATCTGCTTTGAGCACGCCGTTCCCTTGTCCATCTACTATATGATACTTATATGCGGCGTATGTCTCCAAACCGCCGACCGTACACTCCCAAACGCCCCACCCGATCGGGTACATCGGCGTATCACCCGGCGACCAATTGTTAAAATCGCCGCACAGCGACACCGCAGCAGCACGGGGCGCCCACACGCGGAAAGTGTATCCGCCGTCGCCGGCAGGATGACAGCCGAGCACACGGTAAATATGCGATTCCGTTCCCTCGGAAAACCGCCTGAGCATTTCTTCTACATTCAAAAAAGCGTCTTGCATTTCCATACATGTGCTCCGTTCACAAAAAATTGGGCATAGTAACACCTATAACTATCATAACAGCATTCGCCGCAAAAAACAAGCAGATTTTTGTAAGAAAGATTGTAAATCGGTAGAAGTTTCCAATGTAAATTTGTGTAATTTGCACAGAAGAGAGCGGTTTAGCAGTGCGTGCCAGGGGTATTTTACCGCCAAAACCGTGTCGGAAAGCGGCGCAAAACGCACACGTTTTTGAAAAAAATTCAAAAATTTTCAAAAAGTACTTGATTTTCTCGGAAGATGGTTTATAATGAAAACAGAACGAATGTTCGGAACAAGTGTTCTGTTCGGATATAGGAGGCAAGAAACTATGTTTAATCTTTTCAATATTTTCCTGATGAGCGCTACATTCTTATACGTTTTCAATAAGGCGCATTACGCACAGACCCGTCTGGTCGCGCTGGTGCCGCTCGCGATGGTTTTAGTGGACGTATGTTCGGTAAGTGCCAATTTTCTGTCGGTGCCCGCATTGGCAATCATTTTGGCGGCGTTGCGCCTGTTGGTAATGGGTTGCTGTTTTGCGGCATTGCGACAGGATCGCATCACCGCCCGCGCACAAGCGCGTCGCCGTCTGCGCCGCCGTTTGGTCGTGCACACGGGTGCGATGCAGAGCGCGCCGATGCCGCAATACGCATAATTTTTATTTGCATTTTTCAGAAAAATATGTATACTGAAAGCAGGGGTTCTCCCCTGCTTTTATTTTATGTTTGCGAGGCACATATATGGAATTTTTAACCGTTGCAGGACAGGTGTTCATCCTGTTTATCCTGATTGCCGTCGGTGTCATCGGCGCAAAAACCAAAATCTTGAACGCCACCATCACCAAAGGGTTGACCGATATCGTTTTGTACATCGTTACCCCCTGCGTGTTGGTCAAATCGTTCGTGGAGATTCCGTTTAGTTCCCAAAAACTGACCGAGCTGCTGATGGTGTTGTTCATCACATTTCTCATCCACGCCGGTTCTATTTTGCTCGCCACGTTACTCGTGCGCGATGCAGACGATTCTCGTCAGCGGATGTTGCGCTTTGCCATGATCTTTTCGAACGCGGGCTTTATGGGTCTGCCGTTGCAAGCGGCTCTGTTACAGGAAGAAGGTACTTTTTTCGGCGGCGCTTACATCGCCGTGTTCAACATTGTCGCCTGGACCTACGGTCTGTTCCTGATGAGCGGCAACAAGAAGGACATCTCCCCCAAAAAAGCATTCCTCTCGCCCGGTGTTCTGGGTGTACTGGCAGGTCTTATTTTGTTCTTGATTCCGCTGGTGGTCAGCGGTTTTCATCTGCCCGAAGTGGTGTTCGCCCCCATCAAGCACCTCGCTTCATTGAATACCCCTGTTCCGATGATCGTCATCGGCTTTTATCTGGCTGATATTGATATCAAAGCCGCCTTGCGCGATCTCAAATCGTTTTGGGTCATCCTGCTTCGTCTGGT
>JAZRQN010000018.1:0-2296 GCA_045649855.1 Acutalibacteraceae bacterium
CGATGCCCACATCGTCCCGAAACCGTATGGTCGTATTGTTGAAAAATATATCCGCAATGTGCCCGAAATCGAAAAATATGTCATTATGCCAAATCATATTCATATGATTATTCGCATAGACAACGGGACGATGTGGGCATCTTCCCCTACAAATAAGGTTGCCAATATCGTGCGGTCTTTGAAAACATTGACCACCAAAGAAATCGGCAAACCGATTTTTCAAAGGTTTTACCACGACCACGTCATCCGTAACGAACACGATTACGAGGAAATTTGGCAATATATTGATACCAATCCTCTCAAATGGTCGCTGGATAAATATTATGAAATATAAAAAGACGATGGATTTCTCCATCGTCTTTTTGCTTTTACATATTCCGTTCTTTCAGCGCGCGTTCCGCTTCGCGTTTCATATCCCGTCTGGCGGCATCTTCGCGCTTGTCGTACAACTTCTTGCCGCGGCACAGACCCACCTGCACCTTGACGCGAGAGCCTTTGAAGTACACCGACAGCGGAATGAGGGTGAGTCCTTGCTGCTTGGTCAGACCAAACAGGCGCATGATCTCCCGTTTGTGTAACAACAGACGGCGCACGCGCATCGGGTCGCGGTTGAAGATATTGCCCTGTTCATAAGGGCTGATGTGCATTCCGTTGACGAACATTTCGCCCTCCACGATACTGCACCACGCATCTTTCAGATTGACACCGCCTGCACGCAATGCTTTCACTTCCGTGCCGACCAATTCGATGCCGGCTTCCAGACTTTCTTCCACGAAATATTCGTGAAACGCTTTCTTGTTGGAAGAAATGGTTTTTAAATTTTCTTTTGCCACAGCCGACACCTCCTTTTTCTCCTGATATATTACAGTTCGTTTCTGCCCTCTAACGAGCGGCGAAGCGTTACCTCATCCGCATATTCCAGATCGCCGCCCACGGGAATACCGTATGCCAGGCGGGTGATCTTGATGGGGAACGCTTTGAGCAAACGCGCCAGATACGCCGCGGTTGCCTCCCCCTCTACGGTGGGATTGGTCGCCATAATGACCTCGGTGATGTTCTCGTCGGTCAGGCGCACCAGCAGTTCTTTGATACGAATATCCTCAGGACCGATTCCCTCCAACGGAGAGATGGTGCCGTTCAGCACGTGGTACAGACCCGCGTATTCACGAGTGCGTTCAAACGCCGCCACGTCCCTGGCATCCTCCACCACGCAGATGACCGAACGGTCTCTGCCGGCAGCGGCACACACGGGGCACAATTCTTTATCGGTCAGGTTGCAACAAACACTGCATTCGTGAATCTTCTCCCTGGCATCCTTGACGGCATCCACGAACGCCGCCGCTTTTTCGTCGGTCGTGCGCAACAAATAAAACGCCAGACGTCCTGCGGATTTATGACCGATACCGGGCAGACTTTCCAGTTGTTCCACCAATCGTTCCAGCGGTGCAACACCGTATTCCATAGCTATCACTCTCCTTGCCTCCCTCCTTGAGGTACTCCCCTGACAGGGGAGATGTCCGAAGGACAGAGGGGTGGCTGTCCTGCAAGGAGGTGGATTTTTGCCACACGCAAGGTGGCAAAAAGACGGAGGGAGTATGCAACACCACTCCCTCACGCCTGCAGCGGAACTCCCTCACAGAGGGAGTCGTTCCGATTTCTTAAAACAATCCCGGAATATTCAGACCGCCGGTTACGGCGGACATACGCTCGGAAGCATCGGTTGCCGCTTTTCTCACCGCTTCGTTGACGGCAGCGGTAATGAGGTCAGCCAGCATCTCCGCATCGTCGGGGTCGATGACTTCGGGGTCGATGTGCAGTTTCACAATTTCGTTTTTGCCGTTCACGGTTGCTTCAACCGCGCCGCCGCCTGCGGTGGCGGTGTATTCGGTGGTCTCCAGTTCCTGCTGCAGATTCGCCGCGTCTTCCTGCATCTTCTGTGCCTGACGCATCATCGCCTGCATATTGCCGGGGCCGCCGCCCATTCCTTGGGGAAGTCTTGCTTTCATAGTATCGTACCTCTCAATTTAAAATATGTCAGTTGGTTTCAATATTCAGACCGCGGTCGCGGTTTTCCTGCAAAAACGCGGCGAGCGGATCGCTCGGAATATCGCCGGGCGCAGGCGCCGCTTTCTTAATGCCGATACGCATGGGACGACCCAGCACTTCGCGGATCACGTCCACGAAAATCTGCTTGTTGCCGTCGCGGGTAACCAGCGTTTTGAACATCGCATTGTCGGTGCAAACCAGCACCACGTCGCCGCGGATGATGGCAGAAGTACCCACCAGCACGCCTGCA
>JAZRQN010000019.1:0-7016 GCA_045649855.1 Acutalibacteraceae bacterium
GACGGGTGGCAATCAGAGACTGGTTTGCGTCACGCAGGACAGTCTCTACAAACTGAACTTTTTGTGCCATTTTGTATGTAACCTCCATAAATGAATTTACAATGATTAATTGAAGAAATAACCGGGATTTTATTAAAATCCCCAATCTTCACCAAATACATAGTAGCATAAAAAAATGGAAATGTAAATACTTTTTCAGTAAGAAAATACCGACTAAGTAATTTTCTTAGTCGGTATTTCAGGTGTGTGATTATGGTAGGAGCGGGCATTGCGCATCCGTAAAAAGAGGGTTACATAGGATAACCTTACTCAGAGAACAGATAATTGACCAGCTTGGTGGCCAGGATGATCACACCGATGATCACAAAAATCACCAGCATGCCGGTGCCCATGTACTTCAAATTTTCAATGAAGGCCATGGGGTTAAACTCCAGGTTCACAGCGGAATTACTCAAAAACAGCATATTTTTAACCTCCCATCAGTTTGGCGGCAATATTCAGGATGATACCGCCGGCGATCACGGAAGCGATCTGGCCGGAAACATTGACGCCGATGGAGTGCATCAGCAAAAAGTTCTGGGGATCTTCTTCCAGCGCCATCTTATGAACGATACGGCCGGACATGGGGAAAGCGGAAATACCGGCTGCGCCGATCATGGGATTGATCTTCTTCTTGGAGAAGACATTCAGCAGCTTGGCAAAGAGCACGCCGCCGGCGGTGTCCACGATAAAGGCGATGAGACCCAGACCCATAATCAGCAGGGTGTCCAGCTGCAGGAATTTGTCAGCGGTCATGTTGAAGGCAACGGAAATGCCCAGGAAAATGGTGATCAGGTTTGCCAGCACATTCTGTGCGGTGGAAGAAAGGCTGTCCAGCACACCGCATTCCCGGATCAGATTGCCGAACATCAAAAAGCCGATCAGAGCGGTTGCCTGGGGAATGATGGCGGAAGCCACCACGGTGATGATGATGGGAAACAGGATCCGGGTCTTTTTGGACACGGACTTCTGCTCATAGGGCATACGGATCTGGCGCTCTTTTTTGGTGGTGAGCAGTTTGATGATAGGCGGCTGGATGATCGGCACCAGCGCCATATATGAATATGCCGCGACGGTGATAGCACCGTAATACTGCGAGTTGAGTTTATTGGCAACCACGATAGCGGTAGGACCGTCCGCCGCACCGATGATGGCAATGGATGCCGCATCGTTTTCGGGGAAGAA
Organism: Acutalibacteraceae bacterium; assembly: GCA_045649855.1. GTDB lineage: Bacteria > Bacillota > Clostridia > Oscillospirales > Acutalibacteraceae > URNF01. The sequence continues at coordinate 1,225 of JAZRQN010000019.1, forward strand.
AATCGAAGCCGTACACAAGGTAAAGAAAATACCAAACTGCGCCGCCGCACCGAAGATCATCAGTTTCGGGTTGGTGAGGACAGGACCGAAGTCGATCATCGCGCCGATACCGATAAACAGAATGAGGGGGAACAACTCGTTGGCGATGCCTGCATCAAATAACACGCTCAAAGCGCCGCGTTCGGTCTCACCGTTTGAAAGTAACTGATCGACCGCACCTGAAAACGGCAGGTTGACCAGGATGGCACCAAAGCCGATGGGCAATAACAAAGTGGGTTCCATTTCTTTTTTGATGGCCAGATAGATGAGTATACCGCCGATTGCCCACATTACCAGATGTTGCCACTGGATCTGCAGAAGATTTTCATACAAAATTTCCATAACGTACTCCTTTACAGAATATGAATATATGTATATATTAAAAAAAGACTCTTATCGCGACGAAAATCGCAATAAGAGTCTTACTTTTTCATACAAACAGCGGGTCAAAAAGACCGATATGACGCCGTAAGTCGCGAGGGATACAATCCCGCGCAAGTTACTCCCTCTTAAAGGAAATATATTCAATTTGGGCAAACCTATTCTAGCACACCCTTTTCAAAATAGCAAGAAAAAAATTATATTCCAAACAAGCGTCTTGTATTTTCTGCGGTGATGCGCAACACCTCTTCGGTTTCCAGCGAGCGCAATTCGGCAATTTTTGCCGCCGCATACGGAATCAGGGTGGAATCGCATCGCTTTCCGCGAAACGGCACGGGCGCCATATACGGCGCATCCGTTTCGAGCAGCAAGCGGTCAAGCGGTACTGCCGCCGCCACTTCCACCGGCACGCGGGCGTTTTTAAAGGTTACCACACCGCCCAGTCCGATGTACATACCCAGATCCATTACCTCGCGCATGGTTTCCACACTGCCCGAGAAGCAATGCACCACGCCGCGCGGACGGTATTTGCGAAGCAATGACAGCGTATCCGCGTGCGCTTCGCGATCGTGCACGATGACGGGCAGATCGTGCGCTTTTGCGATCTCCAGCTGTTTTTCGAACACCGCCAGCTGCTTATCTTTGGGACATGCATCTTCCCAGTAGTAGTCCAGACCGATCTCGCCGACTGCCACTGTTTTGTTATACTGCAAAAAGGGGAGGAGTGCCGTCTCCAGTGTATTCACGTCCACCGCCCCTGCCTGTTCGGGATGTACACCTGCCGCCATATAGAAAAACGGGTGTTGCTCACACAGCGCCCTCGAACGCTCGGCACTGGCAAGACAATCGGCGCAGTTGATCACGCCCACCACGCCGTTTTTCTGCAGGGAGGCGATGACGGTGTCGCGGTCTTCTTCAAACGCACCTGCATCATAGTGCGCGTGTGAATCAAAAATCTCCATATAAAACCTCACAAAAAAAGCGCGCAACAACGTTGCGCGCTTTTTATCACATCATTACTCGGCGAAACCGGATTCTACCAGTTCAACCAAACCGGCAACGGCCTCTTCCTCGTCAGCGCCGTCCGCGATGATGCGGATAGCGGTACCACCGACGATACCGAGAGACAGAACGCCAAGCAGGCTCTTCGCGTTGACGCGGCGATCCTCTTTTTCAACCCAGATGGAGGATTTGAAACCGTTTGCCTTCTGAATGAAGAAGGTTGCCGGACGAGCATGCAGACCAACCTGATTTTGTACCATAACGTCTTTAACACACATAGCGAAAAGCTCCTTTACTCTGCCGAAAATTCAGTTTGTGTATAAAAATACTGATATTAGTATACCATAAAATTATGTTTCGTCAATGCATTTGGTGCGCGAAAAAGCAGTTTTTTTGCAATTTCGGTCGAATGACGATTTTGGGGGTATCCGCTAAAATCGATTTCAGCAATTTTACCAAATCTTGTGGAAAACTTTCATACGAAGTGTTTACACTTCGTAGCCGTTTTCACGCAAAAACGCGCGATCCTGATCGGTCAGTTCCGCTGCTTCCAACATATCGGGGCGGTGCTTGGCGGTACGCAACAGGGATTGCTCGTGTCGCCATTTGCGGATGTTTTCGTGGTGTCCCGACAGCAGAATTTCGGGGATAGCGCGCCCCTCCCATTCGGCAGGACGGGTATACTGCGGATATTCGAGCAATCCTGCGTAGTGGCTTTCCTCGGTATAGCATTCCTCGTCGGACAACACACCGGGCACCATACGCGCCACGCAGTCAATGAGGGTGAGCGCAGGCAGTTCGCCACCTGTCAGCACGTAATCGCCGACAGAGATCTGCTCGTCCACCAATGCTTCCAGTACGCGCTCGTCCACGCCCTCGTAATGTCCGCACAACACGCACACGTTGGGGAGTTTGGACAGTTCTTTGGCGCGGCTTTGGGTGAGGGTCTTACCCTGCGGAGACATATAAATGAGGTGCGGTCTTGCACCTGCATCCTCGCAGATCGCTTTGAAACAATCGGCAATCGGCTGTGCATACATCACAAGGCCTTTGCCGCCACCGTACGGGTAGTCGTCCACCTGCATCTGTTTGTTGGTGGTGTATTGTCTGATCTGGTGGCAATGCACCTCGATCGCACCTTTTTTCTGCGCCCTGCCGATAATGCTTTCGCCCAAAACGGTTTCGCACATCTCGGGGAACAGGGTCATCACATCAAATCTCATCAGTCAAACAATCCTTCCATCACGCGGATCGTGATACCGTCTCCCTCGGGTTCCACCGACTGAATGATGTCGGGGATGGCAGGGATGAGCACCAGTTTGCCGTCGGCTGTCTTCATGTGGTAAATGTCCGAAGCGCCCGTGTTGGTAACGTCCACCACGGTGCCGTACACTTCGCCCGACTCTGCATCTTTCACAGCCAGTCCGATGAGATCGCAGATGAAATATCTGCCCTTCTCCAGTTTCAGATCCCGACGGGCGGCATAAAACACCTGTCCGCGCCAGGTGGCAGCGGTGGTGGCATCGTTGACACCTTCCACTTTGACCAACACCACGCGTCCGTGTGGACGGCTTTTGACCTTCACTTTTTTGGTGCCGTCCTTGTCCAGATACAGCGTTTTCAAACCGCAGAACACGGCGGCGTTGTCGCACCAGGGTTGCACACGCAGTTCACCTGCGATGCCGTGGGTGCTGACCGCTTCGCCGATCTCTAAAAATTGTTGCAAAGCCATTACACGTTCCTCCAACAGAAAAAGGGTCAAGTCGCAAGCGATTTGACCCTTTTGGCGTCGTTTTTTGAGATCAATCGATCTCCACAGCGACTTTCACTTCTTTACGGGTAGCCGCGGCACGCATCACAGTGCGCATTGCTTTGGCGATTCGTCCCTGCTTGCCGATCACGCGACCCATATCGTCGGGTGCAACATGCAGGTGATATACGACCGTTCCGTCTTCGGCGGCCGCATCTTCTTCCACCGTCACAGCGGACGGGTCCTCGACCAGTCCCTGCGCGATGGTGATTAACAGTTCTTTCATCGCGAGATCCTTTCCGAGACGGTCAATTACTTCGTAACGCCGGCTTTTTTGAGCAGGGCTTTGACGGTATCGGTCGGCTGAGCGCCATTCGCGATCCATTTTTCAGCTTTTTCCACATCGATGTCCAGAGCTTCGCCGAGCGGATCATAGGTGCCGATCTTCTCGATGAAACGACCATCACGGGGATAACGGGAGTCCGCAACAACCACACGGTAGAACGGAGCTTTTTTCGCGCCGATGCGGCGCAGACGAATTTTTACTGCCATAGTATAAACCTCCAATAATAATATACAAACATAAAATATCTTCAACCGCCAAGTGCGGTATGAATTCAGAACTTGGGCATGCCGGGGATGTTAAACGGCAATTTCATACCTTTGCCGTTGCCGTTTGTGTACTTCTTGAGCTGTTTCATCATCTGACGCATACTCTCATACTGTTTCAACAGGCGGTTAACCTCTTCCACCCGCATACCGCAACCTGCCGCGACACGGCGTTTGCGCGAGGGGTTAAACAGTTTGGGGTTTCTGCGCTCCTTGGGAGTCATACTCAAGATGATTGCCTCGGTGCGTGCAAACTGTTTGGGATCGATCTCCACGTCTTTGAGCTGTTTGCCCATGCCGGGGATCATACCGAGCATCGACTTGAGATCGCCCATTTTCTGAACCTGACGCAGTTGTTGCAACATATCGTCAAGATCAAATTTATCTTCTGCCAATTTCTTGGCGAGTTCTTCCGCTTCCTTTTCGCTGACCTGCTGTTCCGCTTTTTCGATGAGGGACATCACGTCGCCCATACCGAGAATACGGGAAGCCATGCGTTCGGGGTGGAATACTTCGAGATCTTCCAGTTTTTCACCGACACCCGCGAATTTGATGGGTTTGCCGGTAACCGCGCGGACGGACAAAGCCGCACCGCCACGGGTATCGCCGTCCAACTTGGTCAGCAACACGCCGTCAATACCCAACGCCTCGTTGAAAGCGGCGGAAACGTTTACGGCATCCTGACCTGTCATCGCGTCCACCACCAACAGGATTTCCTGCGGTGAGGTGGCATCTTTGATGGCTTTCAGTTCGTCCATCAGTTCGGTATCCACGTGCAAGCGGCCCGCGGTATCCAGAAGAACGTAATCGTTGCCGTGCTGTTTGGCGTGAGCGACCGCTTGTTTGGCGATCTCAACGGGGTTTTCGGTGCCGCGTTCAAACACGGGCACGCCTGCGCGATCAGCGACCGAAATGAGCTGCTGAATAGCGGCAGGACGGTAAATGTCGCAAGCGACCAGCAGGGGACGGTGTCCCTGCGATTTGAGCATCTTTGCCAGTTTGCCGGAATGGGTGGTTTTACCCGAACCTTGCAGACCGCACATCAGAATGACACACGGCGGATGATTGGCGTTAGCAAGTTTTGCCGCTTCGCCGCCCATCAGCGCGGTCAATTCTTCATTGACGATTTTAATAACCATCTGTGCAGGGGTCAGGCTCTCCATCACTTTTGCGCCGATTGCGCGCTCGGTAACGGTGTTGGTAAAATCTTTGGCAACCTTAAAACTGACGTCTGCTTCCAACAGTGCAAGGCGAACTTCGCGCATGGCATCTTTGACGTCCGACTCGGTCAAGTGTCCGCGCGAGCGCAGTTTCTTAAACGAGGCGGCAAGTTTTTCGGATAATCCTTCAAATGCCACAGCGGTTCCTCCTTTTTGGAATTAACGGTAAAATCAATCAGGCTTCGGACATACGCTCGGCAGCGGCGTTGATCGCATCGGCGATGTCATAGACCTCGGGGATACGGCCGTTGAGATCGTTGACCGTGCGAAGTGCTTTGGCATTCTCCTGAATGCTCAGCAGATCGTTCTGCATGCTGCGGAAACGAGCGGCGAGCGCCAAGCGCTCCTCCATTTCAAGCAACTGTGCCTCGGCACGCTTGATGGAATCACGCACACCCTGTCTGGTGATGCCTTCGTTCTCGGCGATTTCCGCCAAAGATAAGTCTTCGTTGTAGTAATAATCGACCATAGTGCGTTGTTTTTCGGTGAGCATTTCGCCGTAGAAATCCAACAGGAAAGAGATCTCCATATTCTTGGACATGTTGCTTGCCTCCCTTCGTATATGTAAAGTAAAATCCTTTACACATTATAAAGCATAATGCCGGATTTGTCAAGTGGTTTTTGTTTTTTTCGCCGAAAAAAACAAAAACCGTCGACGTTTTTCTTGCGTGCCATTGTCGTGGCACGCATTTGCTTCGCAAAACCGAAAAAGCCAAAAATCGCTACCTCAGCAAGCCTTCCCCTTGAGGGGAAGGGGGACCGCTTGCGGTGGATGAGGTGGAAATATGGCA
>JAZRQN010000020.1:0-4844 GCA_045649855.1 Acutalibacteraceae bacterium
AACGGTAGACAAATGCCCCGGCAAATACAGCAAGGAACCACGAGAAATCCACATCTACTACAAACTGATCGACAAAACCCCACCACCTGAGAAAAAATATCTTAGTACACCAACATGTGAGGATTGTTGATATTCACTACAATGGATATTTATTGCGACGTGACCAACGAACTGAAAAAGAAAGAGTTTACAAGCTTGGGCGAATTCTTTAAGGACAAGCAAATTTAATCTACTACGCCAATGGTACGCCAGTCACTACGCCAAAATGCCGCACAGATACAAAGGGTTATATTCTGTGCTGTAAAAACGACTCTCTTAGACGACTTGAAACCATTGGAGTTTTGTACACTTAGGTATTGTTTTGTAACTTCGGGGGCAGAGGTCCCCACAATGAAGCCCATCGATTGATAATGAAAACAAGCCTGCTTTAAATGCAGGCTTGTTTCTTTTACAGGAGGAAGAAAGATGAAAAAGACTACAAGAAAAACGGAAAAGACTACGGGCGAAAAAATTCTTGATATTGCTGATTTTTTGCTGGGGTTGTGTTTTATTGCTCTCATCTTTGCCGCTCTTATTTTGGTGATAGTGATCATTCTTTTAATCACCGGAGAGGAAGACAATGGAATCGGATCGGCGATTGGGGTGCTTTTATTCTCGGCGATGGTGTTGTATATATCCAATCTGATTTTGCGTGGATATGGTGAGATGGTAAATAATTCCGAACTGTTATGCCGCAAAGCCGATATGATGATTACAGTGATGGGCGCACACTATAATCCCCATCAAGGTGGAAATGTGAAATATTGCAAAAGATGTCGTTCTCCGCAGAGCGCAATGAATAAGTTTTGTGGCACTTGCGGTATGCCGATGGACACAGATTAATAAGAACATTAAAAGCGGACTATGGAATTTCCATAGTCCGTTTTTGTATGTGGAAAAGGCTTTGCTTTTTTGTCGTTTCGTGTTACAATAAAATATATATACCTATTTGGAGGTTGGCTATGACGAACGCGGCGGTGATTTTATGCGCGGGCAAAGGCTCTCGCATGAACGACGATTCCAAAAGCAAGGTCTGCTTTGACTGTGCAGGCGTGCCGGTCATCCGCAGAATTATTGAGAATATGAAAGCGGCAGGCGTTTCTCGCTTTGTGGTGGTCATTGGTCATCAGGCGTATAGCGTGATGGATTGTCTGGATGGCGTGGACGGCGTAGCATACGCTTACCAAAAAGAACAAAAAGGTACGGGACACGCGGCTCTTTGCGGACTCAAAGCGCTGTCTGCGCTCGGGCACAACGGTCCTGTCATCATATCCATGGGGGACAAAATCGTTGCCGCGCACGTGGTCAAAGGGCTTTTGGACCGTGCGCAGGATGCACCTGCCGTATGGGGCGTGCAACCGGTCGCCGCCAACAAAAACGGCGGTCGCGTAGTTACCGAAAACGGCAAGCCGCTGGGCGTTGTTGAGTTTGCGGATGCGGCGCTGATGGCGTTGGGCGAGGAGACGCCCGATCGGTATAAAGCGCGCTTGACGGAGATTGGGCTGAATGCGAAAAAAGCGGAAAAGGTCTTGAAACTTGCACAAAAACGCACCCCATCTCCCACCAAAACCGTTTGCGGCAGGGTGTTGTCGGCGCAGGACGTGTTGTCGGCACAATATGCTAATGCCGCTTTGTATTGCTTTGACAGCGAAAAGATCATACACGCCATCCAAAACACCAACGCAGACAACGCGCAAGGGGAGATTTATCTCACCGACACGCTGGAATATTTTGCATGCACCGACGAAGCGGTGTTATATGAAGTGAAAAATCCGTCGGATATGCTGACCTACAGCACCAAGCAGGAGCTGTGCGCGGTGAGTGCGCAGTTTATGCGCCCCGTGTCCGAACACCGTCGCGCCATTGCGGCAGGCGAGGCGGACGCGATGTTCGAGCGGTTGTACGGAGCGGATGCAGACGCTCAAAAAGAGCGGTACATCACCCTGCTTGACCGCTTTGAAGTGAAATACGGCGACCGTCCCGTGGTCATTACCCGTGCGCCGGGCAGGGTCAACCTGATGGGCAGACACATCGATCATCGCGGCGGTGGTATCAACGTGCTCGCCACCGATCACGACCAGGTGTTTGTATCCGCGCGGCGCGAGGATGACACGGTGCAAATCGCCAACGTGGATGCGGCCTATCCCGACCGTGCGTTTTCCATCGGGGATACGCTGGCACTTGGTAACACGGAAACCTGGCTCACGTATCTGGCGAGCGAACAGGTGATTACCGCTTTGCAGGCGAGTCGGGGCGACTGGAGCAACTATGTGAAATCCGCTGTTTTGCGCGCCGCTGTACACAATGATTACCCACTGTGCGGTATGGATATGATGGCGAGCGGTAACATTCCCGTTGCGGCAGGACTTTCTTCCTCATCGGGCATTGTGGTGGCGGTGATGGAGGCGGTGAACGCGCTCAACTGTCTCAACCTGCCCGAACGCACCTTCATCGACCTGTGCGGCGAGGGGGAATGGTTTGTCGGCTCCAGAGGCGGCGCAGGCGACCACGCGGCGATGAAGTGTGCTAAGAAAAACACCATTGTGCATCTGGATTTCAAGCCGTTTGCAGTAGGAGAGCGCACGCGGTTTTCGGACGAGTATGCCGTGCTGGTGGCAAACTCCATGCAAAAGGCGAAAAAGTCGGAGGGCAGTAAAGATACCTTCAACGAAAAGGTTGCCTGTTATGAATTTGCACTGATGCTGTTAAAACGCACCTATCCGCAGTATGATTTGAAAGAATTTCGGGATATCGCAAGCATCCGTCCCTACAAAGCGGTGTACGAGATGTTGCGTTCACTCCCCGAAACCATCACCAGAGGCGGTCTGAAAGCGTTGTTGCCCGACCAAAAAGAGTGGCTGGAGGGCGTATTTGCGACCCATAAAGAGCCGCTTGTATATGAACTGCGCGGCGTAGCGTTGTACGGTGTAGCGGAATGTGCACGTGCCGCGGCGTTCATCGAGGCGCTTAAAGCGGAAGCGTATGACGTCATCGGTGAGATGATGAAACAAAGCCATGCGGGAGACCGTGTGGATGCCGCGCCTGTAACCGATGCGCTGCTGGATCGGTTGATAGAGGAAAATGCGCCGTTTGCCGAGCAGATCGGTGCGTATCGTTGTTCCACCGAACATATCGATGCGCTGTGCGATTTGCTCAATGCGACCGACGGGGTGCTCGGCAGTGAGTTGGTGGGCGCAGGGCTCGGCGGCTGCGTGGTGGCGCTGGTGCGAAAGGCATCGGCACAAGCGGTTATTGATACCGTGAACGAAGGATATTACGATCGTTTTGGCTACTCGCACGCGGCGGAGATCTACTCCGCATCCTGCGGCTCGTCGGTAATGTTTTGATGTGATACATAGCATGTTTGGAGAAGTGTGTATTTCTTGGTAAAACACAAACAAGCGGAGTGGTTCGAAACTCGAGACGCTCCGCTTGTTTTTTATTCGCATAAAATACAATACATTTTGCGAGAAATTGCAAAGTTTTGTGTGGATAAAAATGCTATAATACCTATAAAGAGGTGTTTTGTATGAGAGAGTATCTGCTGAACAACGTGATGCCGTTTTGGTTTGACCGTGCGATCGACTACGAGAACGGCGGTATTTTCACCTGCCTGGATCGGGAGGGTAACCTCTATGGCGAAGAAAAAAGCGTGTGGTTTCAAGGGCGTGCGCTGTACATCCTGTCGGTGGTGTACAACACAGTTGAGAAGGATGAAAAATACTTAAAAGCCGCCAAGGCGATTTATGATTTTTTGCCCAAATGCGGTGATGAAACCGGCCGTATGGCGTTTACCGTTACCAAAGAGGGCAAACCCATCCAAAAACGCCGCTACTATTTCAGCGAAACGTTTGCCGCCATTGCGTGCGCGGAATATTATCTCGCAACGGGGGAGGCGGAGGCAAAACAACGTGCCGAGCGATACTTTTCCATTGCATACGACATTTTCAGCGGCAAGACCCCCACACCGCCCAAATTTGAACCTGAAAACGCGCAGTATACGGCACTGTCCCCGTGTATGATCATGCTGTCCACCGCGCAGGTGATGCGGAAATTAGACAAAGAGAAATACGATGCCATTGCCAAAGAAATGGTGAAAGATATTTTACGGCATCTGACCGCAAAAGGATTGCTCGAAAACATCCATCCGAACGGCTCGTTTGTGGACACCCCCACCGGTCGCACCGTTAACCCCGGACACAGCCTGGAAGCGGCGTGGTTTTTGATGGCGGAGGGCGTGTATCAGCAGGATCGCACGCTCGTTGAAAAAGCGGAAGAAATCATCGATATTTCCATGAAACTCGGCTACAAAAACGGTGCGATCATCGCGTTTTGCGACTGCGACGGCAAGCCTGCCTCTGCGCTGGAATGGGATATGCAACTGTGGTGGCCGCAATGCGAGGCGATGATCGCCAACCGCTATGCATACACGCTCACGGGTAAGCAGAAATATCTGGATTGGTATGAAGCGATCAAAGCGTATACCGACACCCACTTTGCGGACGCGGAACACGGCGAATGGTATGGGTATCTGCACTATGACGGCACGGTGGCAAACACCTTGAAAGGCAATATCTTCAAAGGTCCGTTCCACCTGCCTCGGATGCTCATTTTGCTGGATCGTATCGAGCGAGGCGAGGATTTGTTGTGAGAAACACCTACGTAGCGTGCTGATGGACTCCCTCACCGCCTACGGCGGAGCTCCCTCGGGGAGGGAGCCAATAACATACCTACAAATAATCGGAGGAGATGCACAAGATTTGTGCATCTCCTCTAATGTTTTGTAGACATTATTGTCGGCTCCC
>JAZRQN010000021.1:0-28800 GCA_045649855.1 Acutalibacteraceae bacterium
GATCGCTATGCCAGCTACAAAAAGTTTTGGGAAAACGACTATAACCAAGACGTGCCGATTATCGCGGCTCGGTATGCTACTTCTAATGCGATTCACCAGATGTCCAAATTGCCAAAAGCTGAGTGGGATAGTTATTTGGAATGGTTGCAATACTATGAATACGAATTGTTGGGTCTCCCGAAACCCGATGCTGTAATCTTCCTGGACATGCCTTTGCACATCGCACAGAAATTGATGTCCGGTAGATACCAAGGGGACGAAAGCAAGAAAGACATTCACGAAAGAGACCTGGCATATCTGCAACAATGCCGCGAAAGCGCCTTATACGCCGCAAAAAAATGCGGTTGGCACGTTATCAGTTGCGGAGAAGGCGATGAACCGTTAGCTCCGGAAATCATCACCAAACAGTTGGTAGATATTTATACAAAAACAACGGGTTGATAGCATGGATTTTTCTGTAAAGTACATCAACTTAACAGAATACAAGCAGGCGTTACTGCGCTTATGGAATGAATGTTTCGCAGAAGATCGCGATTTTATAGCACCGTTTTTCGTTGATACAAATCTGCCTGTGGATTGTATCGCAGTGTTGGAAGACAGTGTTCCCGTATCTGCCGCGTACTGTTTTCCTGCTCACTTTTTTGTGAACGGACAAGAGTTGAACGCGCGCTATATTTACGGTGTTGGTACTGCTGCTGCGTATCGTGGCCGTGGATTTGCGGCTACTATGTTACAAACAGCCGCCAAACAGACTGATGCCGATCTGTTTTTCTTGTATCCTGCAAACGAATCTTTACGGTCGTTTTATGCGCGCATCGGCTATCGGGATTGCTTGACACAAGGAAAACGTCAGTTCTTATCTCCGTTTAATTACGATGACCTTCAATCCGCTTGCACAATCACTCCGTTTGATGCCACCGTGTATTCTGCGAAGCGAGAGGCGTTCTTGTCTGCGCAAACACTGTCGCACGCCAGCTTTCCAAATGCCGTGTTGCAGATACTGTTGCGACACGCTCAATACTTGCAAGCAGGGGATAGTAGTGCACTGTTGATCCAAACGGATAACACCGTATATCTTCCTGAAGTTCTAACCGATTCACAAGAATATGATGCCGTATGCGCATCGGTGCATCACGCATTTCCGAGCAAAAACATCGTAATATCCGATCCCACGTTGCTCGAAAAATCAGCAATGATACTGCCGATATCGGCTATTGCTAAAAAGTGTTTTGATAACATCACAGATACTCGATTTTTCGGTACTGTATTTGACGTATAAAAGGAAGTGGATGAAGAATGGTTTATGTTTTTTTAGCCAATGGATTTGAAGAAATCGAAGCATTGGCGACCATTGACGTTCTGCGTCGCGCGGGAGTAGAAGTAACGACCGTCGGCGTGGGGGAACGCCAAGTTGTCGGCTCTCACAACATACCTGTGATTGCCGATATTCACGAACAGGATATGTATCTCAACGATGCTTGTGCCATTGTTTTGCCGGGCGGTATGCCCGGAACGCTCAATCTGGAAGCATCCCAAACCGTTCAATCTGCTTTGGAATATGCTTTACAGCACGACGTTGTGATAGCTGCCATCTGCGCCGCACCTTCGATTTTAGGGCATAAAGGCGTGTTAGCCGGCAAAACAGCCATCGCATATCCCGGTTTTGAGAAAGAATTAACCGGTGCTACCATTGCAACGACAGCAGTCGTGCAAGACGGCAACATCATTACCGCAAAAGGTGCCGGTGTTGCTATTGAGTTCGGACTTAAAATCGTTGAAGCGCTAGCCTCTGCAAAAACAGCAAATTCAGTGAAAGAAGCAATGCAATGCCAGTAAAAGATATTCGACCGATCAAATCGCAATTGCGCGAAAAATATAAGCAAATGCGTCGGGATATGCCACCCGAATCGAAGGCATCCAAAGATCGACAGATTGCCGATCGAATTTTTCGTCTATGGCAATATCGGGAAAATACTACGCTGTTAACCTACGTATCCACCGACATCGAGGTGGATACAAAGGCGATTATTAAGCGTGCTTTGGAAGACGGCAAAAAAGTAGCCGTACCTCGCTGCGTTCCCGGCACACGGTTGATGGAGTTCTATTATATTGACGGGTTGGACGATTTGGAACCGGGCGCTTTTGGCGTTTTGGAACCCATTCCTGACCCCACAAAACTGATGACCGATTTTTCAAACGGAATTTGCCTTGTTCCGGCTTTTTCGTATGACTGGAACGGATTCCGTCTTGGGTATGGAAAAGGCTATTATGACCGCTTTTTGTCCAATTTTGAAGGCAATATGATCGGTGTGTGTTACAGCGAGTGTGTTCGCCCCACGTTACCGCACGGCAGATATGATCGCGCGGTGGAACTTTTGGTAACCGACCGATTTTTACGTAGAATACAGACGACGCAAAAGAGGTGAAACCATGGCGAGTAATTTTCAGGAATTGCTAAAAAAAGCCGAAGCAGAAAAACGCACAAAATCGGGTTTAGATCAAATTTCGGAAGATGGAGATTTTCCCGAAGCATTAGCGCCGCTGACTCCGTCCGAGGAAAGCGAAAATCCCGTTGAACTCACACCGCAACCGACGGTAAAATCGCGACATGCAAAGCCCAAAAAACACCATAGTAAAGCGGTAGGGTGTTTGCGCGGTATGATCATGTTTACGTTGATATTGGCGCTTTGCGGCGTGATTGCATACACGATTGTAGCATGCGTCCTGGATTTCACCGCTTTGAATAAATCGGATAAGAAGTTTGATATTGAGATCCCAAAGGGCGCTTCAACCGAACAAATCGCGACCATTCTAGAAGAAAACGATCTGATTGATCAAACTTGGTTCTTCCGCTTGTATTCTCGCTTTACGCATCGGGATGGTAAATATCAAACCGGTACATACAGTTTGTCTGCGAATATGGGATACCAAAAACTGACGGATACGATCATTGCAGGTAAACCCAGACAAACGGTTACGGTAACCATTCCTGAAGGCTTTACCATCGATCAGATTGCAAAGCGATTGGAAGAAAACAAAGTTTGCACCATTGTGGATTTTTACGATGCACTGTTAAACGGTACCTACAACTACGATTTCTTTGACAGTATTCCGCAAGCAAGCGACGGCGGTGTGTATGAAGGCCGTATTTATCGTTTAGAGGGATATCTGTTCCCGGATACGTATAATTTCTACGTGGATAGTTCCGGTGAAACAGTTGTCAATATGTTCTTGGCCAATCTTGACAGCAAAATTACACCCGAAATGAAGTCTGCAATGCAGGCAAGAGAACTGACTTTAGATGAAGTGATTATCATGGCTTCCATTTTGGAAAAAGAAGCCGCCAACGAACAAGAAATGCCGAAAGTGGCACGCGTACTGTATAATCGTTTGGAAAGCACCGCCTATCCGCGGCTAGAGTGCGATTCGACCGAATTGTACGTGAAAGACCTGATGCCCAACACTGCCGGTGTCGAAACTATCAATATGGCGTACGATACGTATGCGCGATCCGGTTTGACGGCTGGCGCGATCTGCAATCCCGGTTTGGCGGCAATCCAAGCTGCGGTGTTTCCGTCGAATGATGCATTTATCGCCAAGTGTTATTTCTTTGCAAACGATACTGCAGGTAATACGTATTACAACAAGACCTTTGAGCAACATAAAGCGGATTGTCGCAAACACGGTATAGGTATCTATGGTTAAGGAGAACTATATGCAGAAGTTTTACCCCGAAGTATTATCTCCGGCAGGAGATATGGAGCGCTTACAAGCGGCGCTTTTATACGGTGCCGATGCCGTGTATCTTGCCGGTACATCGTTTGGTATGCGTGCCGCATCCTCCAACTTCAATGACGAAGATTTACGCACAGCCATCCAAATGGTGCACGATGCAGGGCGCAAAGTATATATTACCTGTAATATCCTGCCGCGAAATGAAGATATCGACGCGTTGCCGAACTATCTGCAATATTTGAATTCTTTACAGCCGGATGCATTGATCATAGCCGATTTGGGTATGCTGGCATTGGCAAAACAATACGCACCCGATATTCCACTGCACATTTCGACACAACTGGGCGTTGTCAACTATGAAACCGCTCGAGTTTTATACGAAATGGGCGCAAAACGGGTCGTTTTAGCGCGAGAACTCAGTCTGGAAGAAATCAAAACGATCCGCGCCAAAACCCCTGCAGAATTGGAATTAGAGGCATTTGTACACGGTGCGATCTGTATGTCGGTATCCGGCAGATGCGTGATTTCCAACTATCTGACAGGCCGTGATGCCAACCATGGTGAATGTACGCAGCCGTGTCGTTGGAAATACGACGTGGTGGAAACCCATCGTCCCGATAAACCAATGACCATCATCGAAGATGAAGACGGTGCGTATTTGTTCAATGCTCATGATATGAATATGATTGAGCACATCGCAGAGTTATATCATGCAGGCGTTACTTCTTTTAAAATTGAAGGTCGTGCCAAAGCGGCGTATTATACCGCGATTACAACCGCGGCATACCGAGCAGCTGTGGATGGATTCATTGCATCCGAATACGATGAAAATTACGTTCCTGAACAATGGATTGTGGATGAATTGAATAAAGTCAGTCATCGTCCGTACGGAACCGGATTTTATTTCGGCAAACCGCATCAGGATACCACGACAGGCGGATACATCCGCGACTATGCCGTTGTCGGCGTTGTAGAAGGGTATCAAGACGGCAAATTGCTGGTAGAACAGCGCAATCGTTTTTACGTCGGAGATACGGTGGATGTATTAGAACCGGGCAAACAACCGTTTTTATTCGCTGTAACCGCAATGTGCGACGGAGACGGTAACGAGATTTCGGTAGCGCCGCACGCGGCGATGAAATTGCAAATACCGTTTGATCGGCCGCTGGCTACAGGCAGTTTATTACGCGCTAAACAATAACGTTTATAACCTCACTTTCATGGGTACACTTGTAGTATGAAGGTGAGGTTTTTTGTATGAAAACTCGGTTGTGGACATTGTTTGGACTGATCTTTGCATTGTTAGCCGGCATCGCGTTTCGTATCTATACACTGGCAGATCGGCACTTGATAGCTGCCGCAAATGAACAATCCACCGTTACGGTAACCGTTGCAAATGCACGCGGTACATTATACGATCGATACGGTGTGCCGCTGACAAACACCGAAACCGAATATCGCGCATCTGTCATTTCCACAGCGAAAGCCTTATCGACTTTATCGTCAATTTTAGACCATATCGCGTTTGCCAATATGAACAGCCGTCTGCAAAGCGGTCGCCCGACAGTCGTTTCTTTACCCGACTTGGTATATGCGGATGGTATCACATTATTTCAAGCACCAAAACGGTATGGAAAAACCGTGTTGGCATCACACCTGATCGGGTATATGGACGCGGATCAAACAGAAGGCATTTTCGGACTGGAAGCCGCGCTCGATTCCGTTTTGAATGCCTATAGTGGCAGTGCAACCGTTACGTATATGGTAGATGCAAACGGCAGACCGTTGGGCGGTGTTTTTCCAACCATAAATAATACGCTGTATACAACCGTAGGCGGTGTTCAGTTGACGCTGGATTCCAATATTCAAAAAACCGCCGAGACTATCGCCGCAAAATACATTAAAAAAGGTGCTGTCGTTGTGATGCAACCACAGACGGGAGATATTCTTGCAATGGTCAGTTTGCCGAATTTTCACCCCGAAAACGTCATTGATGTTTTACAAGACGAAAACTCACCGTTGTTAAACCGCGCATTGTGCAGTTATAATTGCGGTTCGGTATTTAAGATTGTATCCGCCGCCACCGCCTTGGAAAATGGATATACCGCTCAACAGACCTATACTTGCACAGGTTCTGTTAATATCGGTGGCACAACGTTTCGTTGTCATCAACGTTTAGGCCATGGTGAACTCAACATGGAAGAAGCATTTGCTAAATCGTGCAATTGCTATTTCATCGAACTGATGCAAGAAGTCGGCGGAGATCCGCTATGGGAAACCGCAGAAAGATTACAATTCAACAGAAGTATCACGTTAACGGAAGGTATACAAGCAAAAACAGCAACTTTACCTGCAAAAAGCACGTTGATTTCGCCTGCCGTGTTGGCAAACTTATCGTTTGGGCAAGGAGAATTGACCGCTACACCCATCCATATTGCACAGTTGGTATCAGCAGTCGCAAATAACGGTAAATTGGTCAATCCGCGTATTATAGACGGATATGTAGATGTAAATGGTGTATATACGCCCAACACTGTATCTCAAACACAACAACAAGTGTTTATGGAACACACTTCAAAACTGTTACAGCAATTTATGGAAGGGGTTATGTCCGACGAAGGGACCGGTTATGCAGGACGACCGCTATTTAGTACAGCCGCGGCAAAAACCGGCACCGCAGAAACGGGATGGGTACAGGCCGCAGATGAACAGTTCGACGTTGTGCAGAGCTGGTTTGCAGGTTTTTATCCTGCGGATGATCCGCAATACGCCATTGTCATTTTAGCGGAAAATGCAGAAAACACCGATTCAAAAACCGCGCCCGTTTTCAAAGAGTTGACCGAATATTTATATCATTATCCAAACTAAAAAGAAACCGAGGATCATTCCTCGGTTTCTTTTTTCTCTTTTTTTATTTTCACGTGAGACAATGGGTTGGATTCAGATGCCGCTCGAATCTGCGAATTGGAAACATGTGTATAGATTTCGGTCGTTCCCAGATTTTCGTGCCCCAAGATATCTTTTAAAACGCGTATATCCACGCCACCTTGCTGATACATCAGCGTTGCCGCTGTGTGCCGCAATTTATGGGTTGAGAGATCTTCTAAACCAATTTGTTTTAAATATCCTTTGATAACGTAATGAACGCCTTGTAACGAAATACGCGTTTTATTACGACTTAAAAACAGCGCATCACGGTCAGCGACACCGTCTTTTGGACGTACTTTCAAATAAGCGGATATGGCGGACTGACACGCATCATTCAAATAAATCATGCGTTCTTTACTGCCTTTTCCGCGGATGCGCAAGGTGTTGTCATCGCCGATATCACGCAGGTTGATACCGGCTAATTCAGCGCGTCGCAAACCACAGTTTAACAATAACACGATCATACAGTAATCGCGCTCTGCATATTCTCCGTCTGCAATTTTCAGCAGTTCCAAAGATTGTTCCAAAGACAAATATTTCGGCAACGATTTCGGTACTTTCGGCGTACTCAAATTACGTGCCGGATTCACCTCCAGCAGATGTACGTTTTCTGTCAGATAGTTAAAAAATCGGCGTAGGGAAGAGGATTTACGTGCTCTGGTAGAGTTGGAATTACTGCGTTCCGATCTGGTGTAATTCATAAATTCATAGATATCGTTGAGCGTAACAGTACGAATCAGCTCAATGTCCACATCCAGAATGGAAATTTCATTTTCAGGCATGTCGTGGGGGACAAGACCGCGCTGTTGCTTTAAAAACCTGAAAAAAGTACGCAGATCCACAAAATACTCATTAACAGTCCCGGCAGAACGTCCTTTGATCGTTTCCATGTATCCAAAAAACTCTTTGAGTATAGCGGGCGATTGGCTAAAATACTCTTTTTTCAAACAACCATCTCCTCCGTGAAACAGTTTCACGATTCGTTATAAATTTGCAGTGTGTAAAACCCAAAATATACTCACCCTGCCGCTAAAGATTACCGGCAGGGAACTGCTTTTCGACAGGTATTCGTTATAGAAACTTCTAATTTAAAAACAATCTGCTTTTCAAGCTATTTTAAGATCTTTTACGTATCAACGTTTCTGCAAACATATTTTACAGCTTTTTATTCGTATTTTTCAAAATTTGATACAAACTCAAAATCATACAAAAAACAACTCTGCTCTGGAGCGATTTTAAAAGTTTTGAATGAGGAAACCATCAAACAAAAAATTTCTGTCAGTTGTGATTTTTATGAAAACAGAATAGATACAGTAGAATCATCAAAAAGCAGTAAAAGAAAAAATATTTTCTAAAGATACAGTTAAATTACAAATAAATTTTTAAAAAAGTTTCCGAGAAAATCATTCTATATATAAACCGTCTGCCAGTATTCAACAAATGATATAAAACCCATTAATCATAATAAGAACTAAAACATAGAGGCAGTAACGCTAAATACACCTTTATGCCTAAAAAAGCGTTTCGCCCTCCCCTCAACTAAACAAAATATTCATTTTGTTTAGTTGAGTATATCAGAAAAGACCTCCCTTGTCAAGTGAGTTTTATAAAAAAACGACCTCACTATGTGAGGTCGTTTAAAAATTTCTAATTATAAAGCAATCAAGTTTCTATCCAATAAACATTGGATAGCGGACAAAACGCCGATTTTTCCCGAGTGATATTGCAATCCGCCCTGCATAAACACAGCGAACGGTTCTCGCAACGGCGCATCTGCAGATAACTCTATGGATGCACCCATGGTAAATGCACCTGCAGCCATAATTACTTCATTGTCATAGCCGGGCATCTCCCACGGTTCGGGCACCACAAAAGCATCAATCGGAGATCCACTTTGTAATCCCTGGCAAAATGCGATCAGCGCTTCGGGTTTTCCCAAAAACAATGTTTGAATAATATCGGCACGCGTTTCAAACGGTGTCGGCGAAACTTTATATCCGATTTTTTCAATCATCATCGCTGCGAACGCAGCAGTTTTCAACGCTTCACCCGTAACGTGCGGTGCATGGAACAAGCCCATATACAAGGAACGATTGTGTCCTAGCGATGCCCCCACTTCCCTGCCCAGGCCGGGAGTGGTCATACGATAGGAACAACGTTCGATATATTCTTTTTTACCACAGATATATCCGCCGTTTTCCGCAATACCGCCACCTGCATTTTTAATCAGAGAGCCTGCCATCAAGTCGACACCAACAGCTGTCGGCTCGTGTTTTTCAACGAATTCTCCGTAGCAATCATCCACGAAAATGACAACGTCTTCGCGGATACGACGCACGGTTTTTACAATCTCCTCGATCTCAGAAACATGCAAAGACGGTCTGGTGGCAT
This sequence comes from Acutalibacteraceae bacterium, assembly GCA_045649855.1. GTDB lineage: Bacteria > Bacillota > Clostridia > Oscillospirales > Acutalibacteraceae > URNF01. Next base: position 9,055 of record JAZRQN010000021.1, read on the forward strand.
ATCCTCTGGAGCGCTGAATGTGCACCAATTTTACAGCAGGTTCTGCGGTTAAAGCCGCGGCAATACCGTCTAAATCGGGTTTTTCTTCACTGTTCAACGGTACTTCCTGATATCCCACGCCCATTTCAGCCAAAGAACCGGGATTTTTCTCCTGAATACCAATCACTTGATGGAGTGTATCATAAGGTCTGCCGGTAGCCGCTAACATTACGTCTCCGGGCTGCAAAATACCAAACAACGCAATGGTGATAGCGTGTGTACCGGATAAGATACTATGGCGCACCAAGGCATCTTCCGTTTCAAAAATATCTGCGAAAACTTCATCCAACAAATCGCGTCCGCGATCACCGTATCCATATCCCGTAGTTGCCGCAAAGTGCGATTCGCTGACTCCATGTCGGATAAAAGCGGACAGCACTTTCTGTTGATTATACTCGGTAATCTTATCAATCTGCGCAAACGTTTGTTGCAGTTCCGCTTCGGCACTGTCCGCCAACGCCATGATCGAAGGGTCAAACTTAAAAAACGTATTTTCCAAACTATATCATCCTTTTATGTAGATTTCTCCCACAAAATCGCTGACCACAAATCCCATAGATGCATATAATGATTCAGCGTACTCATTTTTGGGTGAAATCATAATTTTTCTATCCTCATTTTGTGCCAATCCACGTAGACACTGACCTGCAAACCCCTGCTTGCGATATTCACCGTCCGTCGCAACCGCACCAAGGATCATTGCAACACTTGATTCAGCCACTGTCATCGCCGTAGATACCAGTTTCTCATCGCGTTCCACACCTATGGTTTTGCACAAACCGTGGCGAATGCGATGAGAAACATCTACATACCAACTCTCAAACGCAGGGACGGTTCCTCCGAAAACAGACGTTAACAACGGATATATTTGCCGCGGCGTCGGAATAGTCAGCGCAATGCTTGGCGCAGGCAAAGTGTTTTGCAGGGTCATAACCTTTTTCACGTGAACCTGTTTATGCAAACGTTCCGCAATGGCATCGGCTATCGAACGCTCCGCCGATATGATCGAAACATCCGATCGCATGCTAAGGAATATACTCCATTCATCTACGTCGATAGCAGGACCGCACAAAAAGGCGTTCCCATCCAGGATTGACAAAAAATTGCCCTTGTCATCCGCGTACAACGGTGCAAATGAAGCCTTTTCACCGTACGCAGAAAACCTTGAAAGCACATACGTATCCTGCCACGCAGTCGACAGATCAGGCAGATACGGTTTTGTCCACAAACTGATCATTTCGGTAATACCCCTGTCAACTCTTTCAATAATGCGAACGTGTGTTGCATATCCTCAAAAGACAATACGCACGAAGCTGAATGCAGATATCGGCACGGTAAGGAAACAGCCGCCACTCGGACACCTGTTGCCGTACGTTGAACATTTTTAGCATCATTACCGCCCGCTACAACGCGTTTGGTTTGATTCGGAATACCTTTTTCATCCGCCAGAGCACGAATAGCAGTATACAATTCATGGTCATACACAGTGCCTTTATCCATGAACGAAACCACAGGACCATCTCCCACGCCACACACGCGTTTATCGCCGACTACGTCTGCGATATCCGCAGCAGTCGTTGTTTCCACAATAACCGCAATATCAGGAGTTACCGCGAAAGTGGCCGTTGCGGCGCCACGAGCACCCACCTCTTCTTGTACCGTAAACACCAACGTAATATCATAAGGCGGCGTCTCTTTTGCCAATTCCAGCAGCAAAGCGCAACCTGCACGATCGTCCAGCGCTTTTGCCATGATCAGATCCTGCATTTCCACAAAATCCGCGTCAAAGACTGCGATATCGCCCTGCTTTACCAATTCTTTTGCTTGTGCAGCCGTATTGACACCTATATCAATCATCAACGTATCGACCTTAGGTTGTTTTTTTGCCTCTTCTTTATCGCAAAGGTGAACAGCTTTACAGCCAATTACACCGGTAGCATCACCGATTTTGACGCGTCTACCACACAAAACGGCAGGTTCAATGCCTCCGACGGTGGCAAATCGCAAATATCCATCATCAGTGATATGGGTGATGATCAAAGCGACCTCATCCATGTGCGCGCAAAACATCACGCGTTGAGCAGGAGACTGACGTCCTTTCAAAACGCATATAACATTTCCGAGACGATCTACCGTAATGTCTTTTTCCGTGTTGGTAGAATGCAGAACTTTCAGAATATACTCGCGCACCGCGCTTTCTCGCCCGGATGCGCCGGGTAAGACACATAATTCTTTTACAGTTTGTTTCATGCTTCCAATACCCCTTTTTCTATAAAAGCGGCCATACAGCGACCGACAGCGGCTATATCTCGCACATCGACAACCTCAATCGGCGTGTGCATATATTTCAGCGGTACGGAGAGCAATACAGACGGAATGCCGCAACGAGCAGTGGTGATCACATCAGCATCTGTACCCGTTTTACCGCCAAGCACTTCCGGTTGGAAAGGTATTTCTTCGGATTTTGCAATCGAAAGCATCTGATCGGTCAGATTTTCAGACAGGATGGGCGATATGCCAATCATAACGCCCTCCCCCATCTTTCCGCAAGCTTCTTTAGGCGTATTCGGTGTATACGCAAAACTGACATCGGTAATCAGCGCCGCATCCGCGTCTACCAGGAATGCGCCTGAAGTAGCACCGCGGTTTCCGAGTTCTTCGCCTTTAGCAAACAACACCTTAACGGTATAAGGCAACGCTTTATCGCGCAACAAATGCAATGCGTACAATATTGCCGTCATACCTGCACGATTATCCAATGCTTTCGAAGTAACACAGTGCGCATGCAAATCTGCAAAATTGGATGCAAACGATACCCAACAACCGATTTCGACACGCTTTTTAACCTCGTCAGCAGACAAACCGATATCAATCCACAGATTATCTGTATCGAGCGTTTGATCAATTTTATCTCGCAAATGCGGCGGTGTGGAACAAAACACACCGACAAGCGGCTGATCACCCCAAACGGTTACAACCGCCGCAGGCAACACCCGTATATCCACTCCTCCGCAAGGACTGACCTTCAAAAATCCCGTTTCGTGAATATCCGTTACCACAAAACCGATTTCGTCCATATGTGCTTCCAATGCGATAACGGGAGCATTTTCGAATTTGGATTGCACGGTAGCGATCAAGTTCCCTGCCGCATCCGATACGACATCTTCCGTATATGCCTGCAGCATCGTTTCGGCTACCTGTGCAATCTGCGATTGTGTACCAACACCGGGTACGCAACACAGTTTTTCCAGCGTATCACGTATATACCGATCCATCATACATAACAACTCCTAACAGACATATATTATACTGTTTTTGCAAACAAATATCAACCACCAACCACGAAACTTTTAAACAAATTATAAATACTGATAAAAACAGTTGCAGAAACGCCAAAGAAAAGGTACAATAAGATATATCAGTATGCAGAGTGGAGGAAGTCCATGTTTTTATACGAAGGATATGCTTGCCCTGTTTGCGGCAAGCATTTTGAGAAAGATGACGATGTCGTTGTTTGTCCTGACTGCGGCGCACCGCATCATCGGGAATGCTGGAAAACTGAAGGAAATTGTCATTTTGCGGCTGCTCACGGCACACCGCAACAATGGACAAAAGAACAAGCGCCCAAAGCTGAACAGCAGCCTTCCGGAGAACAAAATATTTGCGTACATTGCGGACACGAAAACCCGACTTTTGCTGAATTTTGTTCACGGTGTGGTCGGGAGTTGCAAGCCCATGAATGGCAAGCACAAACGCCCCCGTCTTCCAATGAACCCTTTGCGCCGTTTGGTGGTTACAACGAGTACAGGCCTTTCCAAGCTGCTTCACAAGCTTTTTCGGATGATGAAGATGTTGGCGGTATTACCGCTAAAGAAGCCCGCTTTTTCCTGGGTCAAAACGTCGTATATTATGTAACTAAATTCCGCAAAATCAGTCGTTCCTCCGTTGGTTTCAGTTGGAACTGGGCAGCATTTTTGCTGACACCTTATTGGTTGTGGTATCGCAAACAACGCCTGGCCGGCACTTTAGTATTGCTGTTCGAAGCGGCGCAAACCTTGTTTCTTTCGTATTTTTTGTACGGATATCTCGGTCTTTCCGCCACGTGGACGGTAACTGAATACACCGCTAAAATCGATGCTTTGTTAATGAACAACTCCTATCTGTCCTGGTGGATGGCTGCGGTACTGGCGCTGAGCATTATCAGTTTTCTGATCCGTTTGTTATTTGGCGCATTCGGCAATTACTTCTATTATCATACCGCCAAAAAGCGAATTTTGAAACTTCGCGGACTTGCAAGCCCCATCGCTTTATCGGCGAGCGGCGGCACGTCGGTTGCGTATGCAATCATCGCCTATGTTGCTCTGTATTTGGTATCTGCATTAGCTAATTTTATGTTTTTATAAAAGAGGTATTTATGATGAGTAAAATTCGCAAAGCTGTTATTCCTGCCGCCGGTCTCGGCACACGCGTATTACCCATTACCAAAGTAATGCCCAAAGAGATGTTGCCGATTGTTGATAAACCGGCTATCCAATACATCGTTGAAGAGGCAGTCGCATCCGGCATTGAAGAAATCCTGATCATCACCAATCGCGGAAAAGGGCTGATCGAAGACCATTTTGATCACGCCGTCGAATTAGAGGCACGTTTGGAAAAAACGGGAAAAATGGACGTTTTAGAGCAAATCAGAGCCATCACACATCTTGCCAACATCACGTTCATCCGACAAAAAGAAACCAAAGGTTTGGGCCATGCCGTTTTGTGTGCTCGTAATTTCGTTGGCGATGAACCATTTGCCGTATTGTATGGCGACGATGTTATTTTGAGCGAAACGCCTGCCTGCAAACAACTCTGCGATGCGTATGAAAAGCACGGCAAAGGTGTGGTCGGTATCAAAGAAGTTCCCACCGAACAGGTGCTGAAGTATTGTTCGCTCGCCGTTGCCCCTTTGGAAGATCGCGTGTTCTCGGTTTCTGATATGATTGAAAAGCCGAAAGAGGAACAGATTTTGTCCAACTATTCCATTCTGGGTCGCTGTGTATTACCGCCTGAAATTTTCGATATTTTGGATAAAACCCCTCCGGGTGCAGGCGGCGAAATCCAGTTGACCGATGCAATGATGCAACTCGCACGAACCGACGGTATGATCGGTGTAGATTATATCGGCACACGATATGATATGGGTAATAAACTTGGCATTATGCAAGCCGCTTGTGAAGTGGCTCTCTCCCACCCTGAAATCGGCACTGATTTTCGTGCATATTTAAAAGAACTCAGCAAAACATTATAATGTAAAGAACAAAAACGCCCTCGAATGAAAATCATTCGAGGGCGTTTGTATTATGTCTTGCGTTTTTTATAGATCCAATACGCCAAGCAGCCAACTGCCAGTAAGGGCAGTATGATGAGCATTTCATATATACTCCTTTGCTCATCGGCTCCATCTTCGGTCTTTAGCTTGATCCACAACCGCTTTTGTAAGGTATTCGCTTCATTTCCCAACGTAACAAACACTTCGGTGTTTTCGAGCGTTTCCTTATCGGGATAGAACATCGGATCTTCCGAAATCTCGGGATCCAGTTGCGCCAACGCTTCTGTATGTGGTGTAGAATAACCGATATATTCGGTATTTGCCTTTGCTACATCGGTGCGACACATAAAGTTGATATACATTTCCGCTTCTTTTTTATGCGGAGAATTTGCCGTAATGCACATAGCGTCTACGAACAGATTAGCACCCTGGTGCGGCACGAAAAAGCCGATATCTTCATTGCCGTCATCGCCGTACATCATGATAGCGCCATCACCTGAATAATACGGTGCAATCCAACCTTCCTCATTGATCATCTTCTGGAAAGTTTGGTCCATATAATACCCTTGTACAACGGATTTTTGTTCCACCAGCAAATCGTACGCTTCTTGGATCTCTTGCGGATCTTCGGTGTTCATAGAATATCCCTTGTATTTCAGAGCAATTGCAAACGCATCACGGGGGTTGTCAAACATAAAAATACGGTTTTTATATTTTTCGTTCCAAAGCAAGCCCCAGCCATCTTTAAGATCTTCTTCGTCTACGTATTTTTTGTTGTAGAAAATCCCGACCGTACCCCACGTGTACGGTACAGAATATTCGTTGTTAGGATCGTATTCCAAGTTTTTATACGCATCGTCAATGTACTGATAATTAGGAATATTGGAAAAATCCAATTTCGCCAACAAACCTTCATCAATCATCTTGCCGACCATATAATCCGACGGAAACACAACGTCATAATCCGCCGCTCCGGAGGAAATCAGCGTATACATCGATTCATTGGAATCAAACGTTTTGTAGTTAACGCGAATTCCCGTCTCTTCTTCGAAAAGGCGGTTGACATCCAGAATTTCATCGTCAATGTATTCGCCCCAGTTATATACGTTCAATACAACCGTATCGCCCTCTTCAACATTGGAAGCACTGCAACCGACAATATTGATCAACAGCACGATACAGATGCAAATATACAAAAAACGTTTCATGACAACCTCCTTTCACAAGCAGTTTATACTCAAGTCAGTGTTGTTTTTTAGAAGACGTTTCGCGGATCTGTCGCAGATTGACAATCACCAACAGCAACATAACCGTTCCAAACATCAGCGTGGACAATGCATTGATTTCGGGAGTCATCGGCTTTTTGGTCATCGAATAGATGGTTACCGAAAGCGTTTGAGCCGTGGAACCTGCATTGAAGTAACTGATCACGAAATCGTCAAGAGACATGGTAAATGCCATCAAAGCACCCGTAATGATACCGGGCATAATTTCCGGAATTACCACTTTGAAGAAAGCACGTGCAGGCGGACAGCCTAAATCCACCGCCGCTTCATACAAATGCTTGTTCATTTGCCGTAATTTCGGCATAATCTGCAGTATCACATACGGTATACAAAACGTGATATGCGATAACAACAAGGTAAAGAAACCGGGCTGTAACAAGCCGGTCAACCGGAACACAAACACGAACATCAACATCATGGAAACACCGGTAACAATCTCAGGGTTTACCATCGGGATGTTGTTGACCGCCAAAAACGTGTTGCGCAACTTACCATTCATACTGTGGATACCGATTGCAGCAAGCGTACCGATAACAGTTGCGATAATCGCCGCCAACACGGCAATTTCCAACGTGATACGCAAAGAGTCCAAAATCAGCTCGTTTTCAAACAGATCAGCATACCATTTCAGCGTAAACCCGTTCCACTTGACACGGTTTTTGGAGTCGTTGAAAGAGAAAGCAATCAAGACGCCGATAGGTGCATATAAAAACAGGAAGATCAGCGCGGTATAGATACGGGATAAAGTCTTCATGACATCATCCCCCCTATCTCATCTTCTCCGTTGTCTGCAAAGCGCATAACCGCCATACACAACAACATCAGAATCATCAGCACCAACGACAGCGCCGCACCGAGATTGTAATCCGATGCAGTACCGACAAACATCGATTCGATCACATCGCCGATCATATAGTTTTTGCTGCCACCAAGTAATTTGGAAATAACAAAGGTACTGACGGCAGGCACAAACACCATCGTGATACCGGAAACGATGCCGGGAACAGACAACGGAAGTACCACACGACGCATTACTTGCCACTGGTTGCACCCCAGATCGTGAGCCGCTTCCAAAACACGGTTATCCATTTTTGCCATCACCGAATAAAGGGGCAAGATCATAAAAGGCAAAAAGTTATACACCATACCCAAAACAACGGCAAAATCCGTGTTGATCAGATTGAGTTTCAGGTGGAACAACCCTAAAAACTGGTTAATAAAACCGTTTTCTTCCAAAATGGACATCCACGCGTACGTGCGGAGCAAAAAGTTCATCCACATCGGGATCATAACCAACATCACCATCGTGCGCTGCACCTTATCGGTAGAACGCGCAATGATAAATGAGATAGGATACGCCAACACCAAACAAATAAAGGTGGAAATGGCGCCTAATTTAATAGATTCCCAAAACGGATGGATAAACATGTGGATATCGCGGATATTGGCAAGGGTAAAATTGCCGCTGACGTCGGTGAAAGCAAAATACATAACGATCGCCATAGGCACGATGGTGAATATCAACATCCAAACACCAAACGGCGCGGCAGCCGATTTTACTTTCATGATTCCTCCGCCACCTCCTGCTCTTCGGTGATATCCAGATCAGGATCACCCAGTTCGTCAAACTCTTCGGAATACGAACTATAATCACCAAACATACCGGAATATGCAGATTTCTTCATGATATGAATATCTTCAGGATTGAGACGGATACCAATCGTACGATCCACATCGTAAAAATCGGTGGTCTGAATCATCCACTTAAATCCTTTGAAGTCTACGATGGTTTCATAGTGGACGCCTTTAAACGTTACGTTAGTAACGGTACCCACCAGATCTCCCTCGCTGGGCTCGATAATATCAATGTCCTCAGGACGAATCACCACGTCAACGGGTTCGTTTTTCTCGAAGCCGGCATCCAGACATTTGAATTTTCTGCCAAAAAACTCGACGAGATAGTCGTCCAACATCACACCGTCCAGAATATTACTTTCACCGATAAAATCCGCCACAAACGCATTTTCGGGCTCGTTGTAGATATCCTGCGGTGAACCAATCTGCTGAATTTTGCCGTTATCCATTACCACGACCGTATCGGACATAGAAAGTGCTTCTTCCTGATCGTGTGTTACGTAGATAAACGTAATACCCAGACTCTTCTGGATATTTTTCAGTTCTACCTGCATATCCTTACGCAGTTTGAGATCTAATGCCGCCAGCGGTTCATCCAGCAACAAAATCTTGGGATTGTTGGCAAGCGCGCGTGCGATAGCAACACGTTGCTGTTGTCCGCCGGATAAGGTGTGAACGCTTCTTTTTTCAAAGCCGCTCAAGTTAACCAACTTCAGCATACGCTCAACCGTTTCTTTGATCTCGGCGTTTTTCTTCTTCTGTACGCGCATACCGAACGCCACGTTTTCGAACACGTTCAAATGCGGGAACAGCGCATAGCGCTGAAAAATGGTATTGACCTGTCGCTTGTGCGGCGGAAGATCGGTGATGGGTTTTTCATCAAAAAAAACACTTCCGCTGTCCGGTTTGACAAAACCGCCGATAATGCGAAGCGTGGTAGTCTTACCACAGCCGGACGGACCCAATAAGGTTACAAATTCACCGTCCGAAATCTGCAGATTCAGATCCTGCAACACAGGCTGGTCGTCAAAGGACACAGAAATGTTTTGTAATTTAATAATGCTCTTTTCATCCATAGAGATGCATCCCCCTTTGCGGTGGTAAAAAGTTTCTTGCGACCATACGGTCTGTTCGCATGAAACCGCAACAACATGGACAATGCCCCCGCAAAGGGTTTTTCACAATCCAAAAGGACTGCGGCGTTGCTTGGTTGTCACTGATCGGTTCTTTTGCATAGATGCATGCTTGTGGGAAATATCTTTCCCTCTACAAACAACTTCTTATAATATAGATAATACAAGCGAAAATGTCAAGATTTTTTCGTGTTTTTCAGAAAAAACCAACGTTTTCTCGGTGCAATTAACAGATTTTGCCACTTTTTCTTACATTTGCTTGTTTTTTCTCTTTTTTTCTAACACGCACTTCAGCATAAACGACCCACTGGCATCGTATAGTGAAACAGCAAACAAAATGAAAGGAGTCGCATATATGGACGCATCCAAAAGTGCTGTTTCCGTCAGAGAATTGATCGAAAAATACAATCGCGAATTGCTTGAATTAAAAGACAAGCACACACCAGCTGCAGTGCCCGCTATGCAAAACTTGCAAGAAGAACTGGATATACAATACCCTGAACCAAACATTGAGACCGATCTGATAAATTTGCGCGATTCGTCCCAACAAACCACGCCCGAACAAGCGGAGGAAAACGCTGTCAACAAAGAGCTGAGCGGTCAAAACGATACACCGCCTGAACTCGTTTCGAATACGCAACCTACAACGCCTTTGGCAGAACCGGAATTACTGCCTCCCAGCAATCCGCCTCCTTTTGAAATGTCTTCAGGTTACTTGCGTGCTTTTGTTACAACAGGACGAGGCACCCTCCCCTTGCCTAATGCACAAGTGGTGGTAACGCGCATTATAGATGACTCGGAAGCATTGGAACAAGCCGTCCGCACCGACATCAGCGGTTATACGCCTTTGTTCACCTTGCCGGCGGTCGGTGGACAGTATTCGCAAAGCCCCGATAATGCAAAGCCGTATACGTTGTACAATATGTATGTGCGTGCGGAAGGGTTCTACCCAGTTTTATTGAGAAACATTCCGATGTACGGCGGTATTACCGCCATACAACCCGTCGATATGATCCCGGTTACCGAAGGGGACGATCCCAATACGGAACTGATCGTCGACGAAGGGGCACCTGAAAACTTACAGTGAGGTGAAAACATGAACGGCGAACCGTATATTCCCGAAACCATTACGGTACATTTGGGAACGCCGCGTTCCGACGCGGAAAACATCACACTTCCATTTACGGAATACATCAAAAACGTCGCATCCAGCGAAATATATCCGACCTGGCCTGACAGCGCCCTGCGCGCCAACATATATGCGCAAATCTCGTATGCACTCAATCGCGTGTACACGGAGTGGTACCGTAGTCAAGGATATGATTTCGACATCACCAACTCCACCGCTTTTGATCAGGCGTTTGTCCCGAATCGTAACATTTTTGATAATATCAGTGCGATCGTCGACGAAATTTTCAACAGTTACGTTGTGCGCGGTGAAGGGATCGAACCGTATTTCACCCAATACTGTAACGGCACTACCGTTACTTGTAATGGATTATCGCAATGGGGTACCGTTCCGTTGGCGGAAAACGGTTTATCCCCCTTGGAAATTTTACGAAACTTCTATGGCAGCGACATCAACATCCGAGAAAACGCACCTGTACGCGGTGCAGGGCAATCCTATCCCGGTCAACCGTTACGACCGGGCGAAGCAGGTAATGAGGTGCGTTATAAACAAGTGCAATTAAATCGCATTTCTCGCAACTACCCTGCCATCCCCAAAATCAATCCCGTGGACGGCATTTTCGGTCAAGAAACCGAAGCGGCAGTTAAAACTTTCCAGAGAATTTTTAATCTGACGCCCGACGGTATTATCGGTCCTGCCACATGGTATCGTATCGTTTATCTGTTCAACAGTGTGAAACGCCTGTCGGAATTGGATTCGGAAGGGATAGCAGCGGAAGATATCTCAAAAGAATATCCCGGCGTATTGGCAGCCGGCGACAGCGGACAAAATGTTCGCAATTTGCAATATTTTCTGGCGGTAGTCGGTGAATTTTATGAAACAGTACCACAGATAGAAATTACAGGCGTATATGATACTCCTACGCAAAATGCGGTAGTCGCTTTCCAGAAAGCCTTCGGTTTACAGCCGGACGGCATCGTCGGCATCAACACTTGGCAGGATCTGTATCGTGCATATCGAGGGATTTTAAACAGCACCGACAGTCTGGAAGGCGGTGTTGCCTTGTATCCCGGTGTTGTTTTGCGACAAGGAACACAAGGAGACGCGGTTGAAACACTGCAGGAGTATTTGCAATATATAGCCCAAACCTACACAGAAATTCCAGTCGTACCCATTACGGGCGTTTTCGGCAACCAAACGCAAACAGCCGTCGAAATATTTCAACAGTTATTCGGACTGCCCGTTACAGGTGTGGTCGGTCCTGCTGTATGGGACAGTATTGCACAGACGTATGCCGATCTGCAAAACGGCAACAACAAGCGCGCCGATCAACACAGCGGTATCGATCACAGAGAGGTGGAAACATGATTTTTAAGCCTTTTCCCAACAACGATATCACACAAGATGAGCATATATACGTTGCGGAAATTCAGGAAAAACTTCGCTTGTTGGAGTTAGCTGCAAACGGCACGTCAAGTGTTCCCGTGGACGGAATTTACGGTCCGATGACCACCGCCGCCGTCGAACGGTTTCAGCGAAGCAACGCCCTGCCGATAACAGGGGTTATGGATCGCGACACGTATTATGCCTTGGTGGAAGCGTACAACACTTTGCTGGCAAGACAATTCACCGTTCGCGCCATCGACGGATTTTCTCCCGCTGATGGCACGGCTTTACGAGTCGGTGAGAGTGGCGACAGTGTTTCTTTTTTACACATCATGCTAAAAAGGCTGTCTTCCCTTTTTCAAAATGTTCCCCCGCCCGCAAACGGCGATACCTACGACAATTCCACAGAAGCATCCGTGCGATCTTTACAATCCGTGTTCGGCCTCCCTCCTACCGGCATCGTCAATCGACAAACATGGAACCGTATCACGGAATTATATAACGACATTACCGTTCGTTAAACGTTTTACTACGGAAGTGAGAATATGCAACAACGGCAATTCGTACAAAATGCCGCTACTATGACCATAACGGCACTCATCTTACGGGCTATCGGCATTTTCTTTCGTATCTATCTTTCCGCACGCATCGGCGCGGAAGGTATGGGATTATATCAACTGATCTTTTCCATTTACGTGTTGGCATCCACGTTTGCTTCATCCGGCATCTGCACGGCAGTCGCACGTCTGATTACAGACGAACTGGTCAACGGCAGCGCTAAGTCCATCCGACACATTATGCGCAGAGCTACTACGCTCAGCGTGATGATCGGTGCACTGTCAGCGGTTGTTTTATACATCTCAGCGCCAGCCATCAGTGCACATTGGCTGAAAGATATCAGAGCGATTCCGTCATTGAAAATTCTGGGAATCGGTCTTCCTTTTATGGGCGCCACCTCTTGCTTGAGGGGCTACTTTATGGCAAGGCGCAAATCGCTGTTGCCGTCTTTGGCACAAATTGCCGAACAAATTTCGCGTATCGCACTCATCACTACTCTCTTGTACATTTTTGCAGACCGCGGCATATCGTACACCTGCTTTGCCGTCATTTTCGGAGATTGTCTCGCGGAGATCTTCTCTTGCTTCCTGATGACAGCGGGATATTGGACCGATTACAAACAAATCCGTCATCTGCAGATATCTGATAAAAAAAGAAAAGGTGTTTTATACCGCATGCTGAGCATTTCGGGTCCGATTACTGCAGGACGGTATTTGAACTCCGCATTACGGACGATCGAAAACATATTAGTGCCGCACAAACTTACCGCGCACGGCGGTAGCGCACAGAATGCGCTTGCGCAATTCGGTATGCTGAAAGGCATGGCAATGCCTTTGCTGTTCTTTCCTGCTTCGTTTTTAACATCACTGTCCACACTGTTGCTGCCTGAAATTTCCGAAGCACACACCTTGGGGCAAACGCGAAAAATACAACGTGCCGTTTGCCGTACCATGAAACTGACCCTGGTAATATCGTTTTGGCTCAGCGGTTTATTCACGGTGTTCGCATACGATTTAGGGGAATTGTTATACAGTAGCCAAGACGTTGGATTTCTATTGCGTGTATTAGCCCCTTTGATGCCTATTATGTATCTGGAAAGTATTGTAGACGGTATTTTAAAAGGGTTAAACCAACAGGTCAGTTCTTTATGGTACAGCGTTATCGATTCATCCGGACGCATCGCTTTGATCCTCTGTTTAGTACCGCTCAAAGGCATGGAAGGTTTTTTATGGATTATGGTGTTCAGCAATTTGCTGACGTGCTTTTTGAATGTAAACAGATTGTTGAGGGTCATTAACATCGATATGCGTTGGATGGAATGGCTTTTCAAACCCATATTGGCAATCTCAGTACCGGCAGGTGGCATATATCTCCTCAACCAAACCACATATTTGCAATCACTTACACAAATCGTACGCCTGGTTGTCGGTGCACTTTTCATCACCGCATGTTTTTGTTTGTTAGCTATCGGTTTAGGGATCATCACAAAAAAAGATCTCCGCAACCTTCGGCTACGGAGATCCTCTTATTCAAATTCAGCTATAGACACAAGTTTCAGCGGATAACGTCCGGTTACGGGGTCGCGGTTGGTGTACGTTACCACCGCGGCCTTGCCCTTTTGTGAACGCAACAATGCAACACCTCGCTTGGTGGGATGTATATCACCTCGAGAGAGCACTCTTTTTAACTTAGCGATCCGTTTATCGGTTTGCGCCAAACAAGCCGGCAAACGATTCAATTGCTTGCTCGCCAAACTATCGCAGGTCATAGCATCCAGCAGACGTGCCGTGTCAACACCTTGCATATTGCCAAAGCATTCTAACACAGCTTCCGTGTACGCATCCAGCGTGATACCGTTTGTATCGATATGACGTTCTATCAAGTGCAGCGCCATCGCCAAAAACACATCAAACGGTTGCAATCCGCTGCAAGACAGCACATACTGCAACGTCCACAAAAATCTGCCGCTGTTGTACAAGCGTTCTACTACGTCCTCCACTTGATGCAGGCGAAGCAACTCGTCCGCTTTGAGCCAACGAGTTTGTTTCACCTCGTACGGCACCTCATCATAAAACACATACTCGTGTTCCGCCGCTTGATTTCGTAGTGCAGAACCGTGCAACAGTTTCAGAAAACCCAATTGCAACATATGCGGTTGTAACGCATACGCAGTGTCAAATGACTGTCGAAACATCTCCCAATCTTCCATCGGCAGACCGGCTATCAGATCAATGTGCAAATGAATGTTCCCACCTGACAAGATACGACGCACATTATCACACAATCTCGCCAAATCGGTCTTGCGCGTAACCGCCGATAACGTATCCGCGTGAAAACTCTGCAAGCCGACTTCTAACTGAAAAAAGCCCTTTGGCGCAGTTGCCAGCAAACTCAACAACTCATCATCAAACAAATCGGCGGCAACCTCGAAATGAAAACAAACATCCGTCGGAATTTGATCACCGTACGACTGCAACATAAAGATCAACAGTTCTTTGCAACGCTGTTTATGACAGTTGAAAGTACGATCCACAAATTTGATGGTTTTCGCACCCGAATTTGCCAAACGCACAATATCCTTTTTCACACGTTCAATCGCGAACAAACGCAGGTGATCTTCCCGTCCCGAAAGACAAAAAGCGCAGGAAAACGGACAACCGCGCGAACCTTCTATGTATGCGATCCTGCCATTTAAAACATCAAAGTATTCCGTCGAATACGGATCAGGCGGATCAACAGTTAACGGTGTGGGCGGATTTGTTACAAGGCCGTTTTCTGTTTTGAAACATACGCCCGACACGTGAACGGGTAATTCCGATCGTGCGATACAATCCAATAATTGCGGAAAGGATTCTTCGCCCTCACCGATGGAAATATAATCCGCCATACAATCATCCAGCCGCTTCGCAGAACAAAACGACGCTTCCGGTCCACCTAACACAACGCAACAATTCGGAAGACTTTGTCGCAACATCGGAACCAACGCTTGTACAGTTTTTACGTTCCAAATGTATGTGCAGATTGCAAACACATCTGCTTTGGTCGCAATCAGATGGTCTGCTATCATTTGCAGATCCTGATTGATGGTAAACTCCTGCACGGTAATATCCTGTTTCGTTTTTGTATACGCGCGCACCGCTGACAGTAAATACCACGGCGCCAATGAAGAATGAACGTATTTTGAATTGATACTGACAATAACCGTTTTCAAAATGATTACCGTTCTCCTTTTTTGATGGTCTTCCAATACGCTTCAAACGCCTGCTCGGTTTTATTATCACCGGGCACGTAGTACACCTTATCCTTGAGTGCGTCAGGCAAATACTGCTGTTTTACCCAACTGTTCGGATAGTCGTGCGGATACAGATAAAACTGTCCTTTTTGTTCAACTTCTGCACCGTCATAGTGTTTGTTCTGTAATTGACGAGGCACCGCACCCGTATATCCCTTACGAACGTCCTCCATAGCCGCCATAATCGCATCGTGGCCCGTGTTGGATTTAGGTGCCTGACACACCATGATAACAGCATCCGCCAGTGGCAAAGCCGCCTCGGGCAATCCCACTTGCAATGCAATATCTACAGCGGATTTCACAATCGGCATAATCTGCGGATACGCCAACCCTACGTCCTCACACGCGCACACCATCAATCGACGGCAGGCAGACGGCAGATCTCCCGCTTCCAACAGTCTTGCCAAATAATGCAAGGCCGCATCAGGGTCCGAGCCACGCATGGATTTCTGATATGCAGATAAAATATCGTAGTGTTCTTCCCCGTTTTTATCGTACCGAACTGCACTGCGCCCCGTTAATTGCACGGCGGTTTCTATCGACACGCGAACAACGCCGTCTTCATCAGGAATGGTGGCATTTACGCAGTTTTCGGTAGTATTCAACGCAGTTCTAACGTCGCCGTTGCATGTAAAGGATATATGCTTTACGGCATTTTCTTCCATCTCAATGGGCGTATCAGCCTCTTCGGATAAGAAGTCAATGCCACGGCGAACCGCAATTTCGATATCTTCGGGCAAAACCGATTTGAATTCAAAGGTTGCAGAACGGCTGAGCACAGCACTGTATACATAAAAAGCAGGGTTTTCGGTAGTAGAGGCAATCAGCGTAATGCTGCCGTTTTCTAAGTATTCCAACAAAATCTGTTGTTGCTTTTTATTCAAATATTGAATTTCGTCCAAATACAGCAAAATGCCGTTTTGGCCGAGCAAGCTCTCGGTTTCATCCATAATGGCACGAAAATCAGCGGCTGTAGCGGTCGTACCGTTCAATTTATGTAACCGCATATCCGAACGTTCAGCGATAATGCGAGCCACGGTTGTCTTACCGACACCGGCAGGACCGTAAAAAATCAAGTTGGGAATCTTGCCCGATTCTATAATATTTTGCAACGCTTTCCCTTCGCCGAGGATATGTCGTTGTCCAATGACGTCTGCGAGTGTTTTGGGTCGCATACGATCTGCGAGCGGTATTCGCATGGTTCAAACGCCTCCTTTACCGATCTTCAAATCATTTTACCAAAAAAAGCACTCGTATGCAAGGTTATTTGACAACTTTCCGTGGGATATGATACAGTAACTGAAAAGGATGTGATATTGCATGACTAAAAAACAACGCGCACTCGCCGCGATTGACATTTTAAAAAAACGCTACCCTGATGCTATCTGCTCACTGACTTACAGCGATCCGTACCAACTGCTGGTTGCCACCCGTTTGTCTGCACAGTGCACCGACGCCAGGGTCAACATGGTAACGCCTGCGCTGTTCGCTCGTTTCCCCTCCCCGGATATCACGGCACAAGCCACCGCAGAGGAAGTTGAATCTTATATCCGTTCTTGTGGTCTATTCAAGACAAAAGCCAAAGACATCGTTGCACTCAGCAAAGTATTGTGCGACGAATTCGGCGGACAAGTTCCCAACACAATGGAACAGTTGTTGCGTTTACCGGGCGTAGGCCGAAAAACCGCCAATTTGATTTGCGGCGACGTGTTCGGCTTGCCTGCAATCGTTGCGGACACCCATTGTATCCGCATCACAGGCAAACTCAAGCTGGTCGATTCCAAAGATCCTTACAAAGTAGAATTACAACTCAAGAAAATACTGCCGCCTACCGAGAGCAATGATTTTTGTCATCGCCTGGTGTTGTTCGGACGGGATATTTGCACTGCTCGTTCACCGCGTTGTACCGAATGTCCTTTAGCGGATGTTTGCCCGAGTGCCGGAAAATAAACGCCCCTCGCACCACGTGTGTAAATATCCTGCAGGAATGCTTAAAAACGCCCACAATAAACTATACAGTGCGCAAACCTGCCCTTTGATGTTCAGCGGTTGTTTTGTATAATCCCACACGTGTAATCGACAGCGCACATTCAGAATATAGCCGCTGATAAATTCTGCGGTTGTGATTACCACGGATGATACGATACAACGTGTAAGCAAACATCGCTTGGAAAACACACGAAAAACCATTCCAATCAATCGAAAGCAAACGCCGCCTACCAGAAACATTGACCAGTGTGTGCGACGACGCCAACAGATTTCAATCACATTGTACAGCGCACCACCCAGCAAAAACATCCAGATACCGAACAACCACATACGTTTTGTTTGCATATACTATATCCTCCTGTTGCGGATGTAGTATATGCTGTTTTTACTCATCTATCAGAAAGGAAGCCGAAATATCCATGGTTTGTAAACAATGTCCTCGTCAATGTGGTGTCATCCGCGAAGATCGTGCGTTTTCTGACGGCTGCTGTCGTATGCCATCCGCGCCACGCATCGCTCGCGCAGCGTTGCATTTTGGTGAAGAACCGTGTATAAGCGGCAAAAACGGGTCAGGAACCGTGTTTTTCTCCGGATGCTCACTTTCTTGTGTTTTCTGCCAAAACCGCGAAATCAGCCATCAAACCTTCGGAAAAACGGTATCCGTGCAACGTTTGTCAGAAATCTTTCGTGAATTGGAAGATATGGGCGCTCACAACATCAATCTGGTCAATCCCACGCACTATGCTACTGCTGTTCGCGAAGCGCTTTCTCTGTACAAACCGCATATCCCGATCGTATACAATACAAGCGGATACGAACGCGTCGAAACATTGCGCTCGCTCGACGAATTGATCGATATCTATTTACCGGACCTCAAGTACGTCCATGCAGAGATTGCGCAAGCACTGTCCGGCGCAGAAGATTATTTTGCATTTGCCGCACCTGCCATTTTGGAAATGGCAAAGCAAACAGGTCAAGTGGTGATAGACCAAGACGGCATGATGCGAAAAGGCACTATGGTACGGCATCTCGTTTTACCCGGACATACAAAAGAGTCCATGGCGGTGTTAGATTGGTTGGCATCGTATAAAGACTTGTTCTGGATCAGCATACTGTTTCAATATACCCCTATTGTAGACGTACCCGAAAAGCCATCCCTTTCACGTTCGCTCAGCAAACGTGAATGCGAAAAAATCTGGGAGTATGTGCAACAGCTTGAGATTACGAACGGATTTATTCAGGATAAAACAAGTTCCGGCACCAAAATGATACCGGAATTTGATTTAACAGGTGTGTAAAGAACTTCCAATCGCTACTACATCTTGTTTGACGATAAACCGAAAGCCGTTTTCGTTGATGCTGACCGTAATATCACGAGTTTCTCCCTCGCGCAATGACATCACCACATCCGATAGAGGGTCTTCAATTTCGTTTTGAATAACCCTGCGCAACGGACGAACACCGCAGGTCGGGTCATACCCTTTTTCCGCCAACAAAGCAATCGCTTCATCCGAAAAATGCACAGTTGCACCAATCGTTGCCAACCGCTGTTGCAGTTGTGCGATCATATTGCACGCGATTTGTTGTACCGCTGTTTTATCCAGCGCAGAAAATACGATACTCACATCGATCCGATCCACAAATTCAGGGCGAAAATGTTTTTTCATCGCCTTTAACACCGCTTGTTCGTTTTGTCTTTTTTCCGCATCAGACATTAACTGATCAATCACAAACCCCATAGCACTTCTTTTGGTGAGCAATTCTCCGCCGATGTTGGAAGTCATAATGATCACCGTGTTACGAAAACTGATCTGTCTGCCTTGCGAGTCGGTCAAAACGCCATCTTCCAGAACCTGTAGTAAAATGTTAAAGACATCGGGATGTGCTTTTTCCAATTCATCGAGCAAGATAACGCTGTATGGGCGACGACGCACCTTTTCGGTCAGTTGTCCACCATCATCATATCCGACATATCCGGGAGGCGCGCC
>JAZRQN010000022.1:0-2596 GCA_045649855.1 Acutalibacteraceae bacterium
GTTTGTGTCGATCATTTTGCCCGTATCGGGATCTACGATGTTTTCATAAAGAAGAATGCTGAAATCGGGAGTTTGATTGTCATCCGTTGTGGATACTTGGAAAATGTTTTCGATAGACTGACTTGCCGTAAACCAAGCCAAAGTTCCCATGGAGAGAATTGCAACGAGAGAGATGGCAAGAGCTACGACGAACACCTTTTTCTTGTTGAATTTCATTTGCTTTTCCTCCTTTCTTCAAAAATATATTTCAAACTCGTGCCTGTCGGAATTCCTTAACAGGCGCGAATGCGAAACCGTAATTATTCTGACTCTTTACCGTCCATTTCGGCGCGAAGCTTTTCAAGCTCGGCTTTCAGCTTTTCGTTTTCCTCCGCAACGGCGTCGTTATGCGCTTTGGGAGCAGTTTCTTCGTCTACCTTTTTCTTCTTGCCGAGCATATCGGGAAGAAAAACGAGCAATATCAAGATAATGCCGCCGCCGATGGCGATATACGTGCCGGGCGGATTTTGAATGAAGTCCGAAACGTACCCAAGCTTCGGAATATGAAACTGCGGCACGCCGATAACGTTGTTAAAATGCACGGGGGCATCTTCGATATCGTTGGCAAGGCCCTTTGTGTAAAATCTTTGATTTTCCGCGTCTATGCGTACTACTCGGTGCGTAGCAACGACGAGATCTTCGTTTAAAATAAATGTGATATCGTCACCGACTTTGATGCTGTTTACATCGACTTTCTTTACATAAAGAAGGTCGCCGACCATATATTCGGGCTCCATACTTCCCGATATTACGGTGTAGCACTCATACCCAAAAAGCCGCGTGCCCATCAAAAATACAGCGCTGAGCACCATAAGCACCACAAGCACCGTGGATACGACGTTCCATATTTTTTTTAGTGCAGTCATATATAACTCCTTTATTTGCCATATCAGCAAGCAGAAAACACAACCTTCCCCATTGAAGCAAGTTGTATTCTCTGCTTGCCGCCCAAGCCCCGAAGGGCTTGGAACGGAATGTTATTTATTTGTTGTTATGGATAAACTACGGTTACTCCGTCATAGGTTTTGAGACCCTTAACAGCAATCTGAGCTCCACCGAAAATCTGATCAAACGGGATCAAATTCATGTGATTGTCAACGCACTGCGAATGATCGTAATCAACGGGAAGTCCACCGTATTGATAGCCTGCCTCAACACGCATGCCGCGTCCACCATTAAGACCGGGAGTCGGTTCGCAGTAATGGTAATTCATCCAATCTCCGTATGTAACAGTCACATTGGAGCAAGTGATGTTGTACTTGGACATATCAGGGTAGTTGACTCCATCGATCGTTGTGGTTTCTTCAAGACGGCCGATGATCATACCGCACATACGATAGTTGTAATAGTCATTAGAAGCGGTACAGTCATTGTAAGCGTCGATACGGCAAGCAATATCTACGTTTTCAAAGTTATAAGTTGCACCGGGTTCGCCTTGACCGACGATACCGCCAATGGAGCTATCGAAAGAACCCCAGAGACCTGCAAGAACACAATCATCTGCAATGCTAATGTTCTTGAAAGTATAATTACCGGTACCTGACCACCCAATTATACCACCGTTACCGTTATTGTAAGTTGCGGAAATACTGTCCTTAATCGTTATGTTCTCGAATACGCAGGTGCCCGTTGCACTACCTGCGACGAAAGAGGTGTCGCCACCCTCAATGTAACTTTCTCCGCCGGAGAGAGTTAAGTTTTTAACTGTAGCGTCATTCAAGTTGCCAAATAAACCGTAGGAACCATATACTCCCCACTGATAACCGAGATCCCAACCGTTCTGATAAAGGTTGGAAATTGTCTTGCCGTTGCCATCAAAGGCGCCTTCAAAAGTTCCGTTTTTAGAGTGATCACCGATAGGTCTGAAAGTCAGAGGGTCACCGTCAGCGCTTGCTGTCGTATCTTCGCAATAAAGATCAATATCATTTGTCAAAACAAAGGTTACACCATCAAAGGTCGTGTTGCCCGAAACAAGCTCTGCAAGGCCTGCAAGCTGCTCGGCCGTACCAAGCTTATATTCAGTCAAAGGATTAGCAGGATCATACCAAGAGGTATCCACCGTGCCGTCCCAAGTATCTGCGGTAGAAACTTTATCATATTCCGCATTTACATCGTACTGATCATCAAAGCTATCCTTTTCAACGGTGTTCTGCGTTGCGAGTATCTGAATATCGAACGCACCGAGCGTTTTGTCCTGATAATCGTTTCCTGCGGACTCCTGCATTTTAAGAGCGATACCGAGATATGCCGCTTCACCCGCCTTCAAAGTTCCGTTGGTGGTATCTTTGATGGTATTGATAAACTCAGAAGCAGTGCCAACGCGCGTGTACCCCGTAAGGTCACGGCCTGCGGGCAAAGCTACGGTCGTGTCGTCTGCAAGTACGCCGTAAGGAAGAACGTAAACGTCAATTACGTTCGCCAAAATGCCGGGAGTGGCGTCCGATACGAACTTTGCAAGCCACTTAAGAGCAAGGCTTCCCTTGTTCTCAACCTTGAGAAGTTGAACTGCCATATAGCCGGGCTCCCACTTTTCGTAATTAAAGAGGGGCTCTTTGGA